>DATGJV010000731.1:0-7533 GCA_035295005.1 Ktedonobacteraceae bacterium
CTGGTAAATATAATTCACTAAATGGCGTTGCAGCGGTCTCAGCAGCCGATGTATGGGCCGTCGGTAACTACTTCAATCCTGGCGGCAACAATCTTGCCTTGATTGAACATTGGGATGGCACGGGTTGGAGTGCGGTACCTAACTCCAGCCCGGCAGATAGCCAACTATTGGGAGTAGCGGCAGTCTCAGCAACTGATGTGTGGGCTGTCGGTGACTATGGCTTTGGGACTGGTGGAACACTGATCGAACATTGGGATGGCACAAGTTGGAGTGTTGTATCCAGTCCCAGTCCGGTAGGCAGCGAACTCTATGGAGTGGCGGCAGCCTCGGCGTCCGACGTATGGGCGGTCGGTGACTACTACGACTCTAGCAGTGGCAACAATCTTACCTTGATTGAACATTGGGATGGCACAAGTTGGCGTGTGGTACCCAGCCCCAATCGAATCGGAGCAGCTAACTTGCTGCAAGGAGTAGCAACGGTCTCGACGAGCGATGTGTGGGCGGTTGGTTCTTCTAGCGATGTTCAATTTGCCAATAGCAGTCAGACGCTGGTCGAGCATTGGAATGGCACAAGTTGGCAAGTAGTCCCCAGCCCGAATCCTGTTTCGCAATCCAGCGCACTCTATGGAGTAGCGGCGGTTTCAGCCACTAATGTGTGGGCTGTGGGCGGCTTTGACAGTACCTATACTATTCCGACGCTAATTGAGCATTGGGATGGCACAAGTTGGCATGCGGTACCCGGCACCGGACCGGTATACAGCCAATTCTATGGAGTGGCAGCAGACTCGGCGACCGATGTGTGGACTGTGGGTCTCTATATTGCCAGTAACAACCAGACGCTGACCGAGCATTGGAACGGGACGAGTTGGCGCGTGGTTCCTGTCCCCAATCTTGGCAAGACAACTAACGTACTGGTGGGAGTAGCGGCGGTCTCGGCAACCGATGTGTGGGCGGTGGGTAGCTATGGCAGTAACACTCTCATCGAACAGTATTCGAATTAAAATGAAGAGTTGCTCTGGAGGCTGTCCTTGCATAAGAGTCGAAGGGAAGCCAATCTGAGTCTAGCAGTCACAGCAAGAAGAGCAGGATGTGCGAAAAAAACATCGCACGCCCTGCTCTTCTTGTAATCAATGCAACAAGAAGCAATGGTAACGTTCAATGATATGCTTCAATCGGATCAGGCATAACCTTGAGTTTGATATTTGTGATACTGTAACGTTTATAATATCAGGCATTGTTTTGATGTGTATAGAATTATCTCCCGGAGAGGTGAACAATGACAGCAGAATGGGACAGTGAGCCGAAACCGCATTACGATACAGGGTACCGCGAAGAGCAGATGGAACGCGCCGGTACCTTTTCTCCTGCATGGGAGTACGAACACCAGCGCGTGCTGGAACTGGAAGCGCAACTCCAGGAAGTTGAGAAGAAGGCTAAAAAGAGGAAAGAGAAGCGCACGACGAAGGTGGTCATCAAGCTTGGAGGCGGCACGGCGGCCCTCGTGCTGTTCGTCCTCGTGTTTTTCTTCCACATCTCCTGGTTCTGGTTTTTTGTCCTCTTATTTTTGTTTTTGATATCAGGATAGTTATGATTGCGTTGCTGCTAATAGTGCTGTCATAAGCTTTTCAATCTCTTCCTGGGTGTTGTAGTGTACCAGCCCAACACGCAACAGGCCGCCTTTCTCCTCAAGTCCCAGCCGTTCCGTGACGGACAAAGCGTAGAAATTGCCGTTCCAGACATTGATGTTGTGTGTGTCCAGCGCCTTCGCAATGGCCTCCGGCGTCCAGCCTTCGAGGGTGAACGAGAAGGTGGGGACGCGTTGTGTCAGGCCATGCGGACTGGTGATGCCGCGTATCTGCAAACCCGGTATCGAGGTAAACCCCTCCAGCAGCGAGTGATTGAGTTCAAGCTCGTACTGTTCAATGGCCCCCATCGCCTGTTTGAGTAGCAAACTGCGACCGCTATAGGTGTCTCTGTATTGTTCGACAAGCGCCGCGCCGTATGTCTCTCCCACCCATTGCAGATACTCCATTGCTCCCAGTGTCCCGGCAATCGCCTCGAAGCTCAATGTGCCGGTCTCGAATTTATCGGGCGGCAAATCGCCAGCCGGACGCACTTTATACGCTGTTAGTCGGTCAAGCAAGTCGTATTTGCCGTATAATATGCCAATGTGGGGGCCAAAAAACTTGTAAGCGGAACAGGCCAGCAAATCGCAATCGAGCGCCTGCACGTCAATTGGCCGATGTGGAGCGTATTGTACTGCGTCCACAAAACAGATGGCTCCCACCGCGTGCGCCAGTTGTACCGCTCGTCGCACATCGTTGATCGTCCCCACAGCATTTGAGGCGTACCCCACAGCGACAATTTTTGTGCGCTCGTTTATCTGTCGCTCCAGACTTTGCATATCCAGCGTGCAATCCTCCGGGTGGAAATCTACCCGGCGTACCGTACAATCCCGGTCTTCGGCGATTAGCAACCAGGGCGCGACATTGGCGTCATGGTCGAGCCGTGTCACAACAATCTCATCCCCCGGTTGCAATGTCCGCGCCAGGCTGCGGCTGATAGAGAGCGTCAATGTAGTCATATTTGGCCCAAAGACAATTTCCTCTGGCCGAGCGGCATGCAGGAAATCCGCCACCGCCTGCCTCGCATCTGCGACCACTGTATCCGACTCGCGGCTGGTGCGGAACTCACCGCCATGGTTGGCATTGGTATACTGCAAATACTGCTGCATGCGCTGTATCACTTCGGAGGCAACCTGTGTGCCGCCGGGGTTATCAAAATAAATGGTGTCCGTTGCGAGCGCGGGAAAATGGCCGCGCACGGTTTCCACGTTTAACATGTGTATTCCTCCTGGGATGACGACAATTTCTTCTCTGTTGTTGCGGCTGGCTGGCAAGTGACCGCCCTTCATTCTATCATATGAAGAGGTGGTTCACAGAACCTCTTGCTCCAGAAACAGATTGTATGGTATCCTTATTCTGAAATGAAGAGACCTTTCTTTAACCACAACGTAACGCCGGTGCAACGCAAGCAGTCGGCATTCTTTCGCACTCCTGATACCTGACCGACTGTTGGAGGGATGCCTGTCTCTTCAACGGGACACCTCTCTCCTCCCTCACTCATTTTGCACGCGCTCCGCCTTGCCAGTCATCAGTGGCTTGTTCGCAAGCCGAATCCATGTTTTTCCCCAAAACCGTGCTGTAAATGGTCAGCACGCGACAAGACAAGCAAAAGATGAGGAAATCCAACTGATGACAGATGAATTGGCAAACATCGAAATGGACCTGGAGGTGACGGGTCGTCCCTCTCAAAGTATGAAGCTTTCGGAGATCACCTGGGTTTTACAAGAGGTGCGTCGCTTCGGCGAGACGCACCAGCTTACTGTGGACGGCTCTCCTATGCATACAGTCTTTGCTCATCCCCAGGCGGCAGAGATTTTGAGGCTGTTCCATGATTTGTGGGGATTTGTCGAGGAACCAGTGCTGACGAGCGGCGTGGAACTGATGAGTCGTCCCAACTGGCGCGAGCTTCTGGAAACCTTGCGCGGTCTGGAAACGTCCACCCTCTGGTTTTCTTTCTACGGAGCCGACGCGACCCATGATCGGGCCGTGCGACGTCAGGGCGCGTACCGCAAGAACCTGGACGCAATCGAGCAGACTCGCCAGGCCGGAATGAGAACCGGCTGTAATCTCTTTGTCACCACCGAGAGCATTCCGCAGGTTGATCAGATCGTCGCAGATCTGCAACGCGCCGGGATTCAGGAGATCATCCCATGTCTCCCTGACTTTACCCCCGATGCGCAAGGGCGTCGCAACGAACACTTACGCCCCAACTGGCCGGAGGTCGAGAACCTTCCTCAGAAGCTCGACACGATCCCGGAGACCGCAAACTGGCGTCATTTCTGGTATGAATTGCCGCACAAGCACACCGAAGCCTGGTATGTGCAGCAGGCACTCGAGGGAACCTGGCCAGCCGAACCGGACCTGCGGTCGATCTGGCTGGTGTGCTGTCCCCATCTCGACGTGTCCCGTGGTATTGCCGGACACTACGGCCGACGATATGGTAATCTGCGCCGAGATGGGGTGAATACGGTACTCAGTCGTGCCGTAGCCGATGGCCCCTACTCCTTTGATGAGATCTGGTTTGCGCAAGAGCAGACATTGCCCGTCCAGTACCTGGCAGTCCGCTTCGGCCATGCAGACGGCCTGCGCCTCCACAACGGTCCGGGCTCCATTCGCCGCTGGTGGATGGAGTGCGCTCGCCGCGCTAGCCTGAACGCGAAGTAGACCTGCATGTCGCCTCGGCGGTTCCTCTTCCTCAGCATCTTGCGGTGCGAAGAGGAACTGCCTTCTTTTGGCCTTTGACATACACATAACTTGAAACAGTTGAGCGTAACGAAATCGTGTAGAATAAGGATACAGAAAAGTGTGAGATAGAGAAAGGATACACTATGCGCACTCGACAATTTGGCAATACTGATATGCAGATAACGCCACTTGGGTTGGGAACATGGGCGATAGGCGGAGGCAACTACGAATTTGGCTGGGGTTCCCAGGACGATAAAGAATCCATCGCTGTCATTCAGCGGGCGCTTGAACTTGGCATCAACTGGGTAGATACCGCCGCCGTCTATGGATTGGGACATTCAGAGGAGATTGTGGGGCAGGCATTGAAAGAATACAGCGGCGAACGCCCATATGTCTTCACTAAGTGTTCAAGAGTCTGGAATGAAAAAGGTGAAATCTCAAGTAGTCTGAAGGCTGACTCGATAAAGCGCGAGGTAGAGAACAGTCTGCGCCGCCTTCAGTTAGATGTGATTGACCTCTATCAGATGCACTGGCCCAATCCCGACCCCGATATTGAGGAGGGTTGGAGTACAATGGCACAGTTGAAAAAAGAGGGCAAAGTGCGCTACATTGGCGTCTCGAACTTCAATGTAGAGCAGATGCAGCGTGCGGAACGCATTTCCCATATTGATACCCTGCAACCACCCTACTCGCTCATTCATCCCGATGTGGAAAAAGATGTGTTGCGCTATTGCGAACAGCAGAATATCGGTGTTATCGTCTATTCTCCGATGATGTCCGGTTTGCTTACCGGGGCAATGAACGCGGAACGTGTGCAGAACATGCCGGAGGACGACTGGCGCAAGCGGAATCCGGAGTTTCAGGAGCCGCGCCTATCACGCAACCTTGAGTTAGCGAATCTGCTGTCCGAGATTGGCTATCCGCATAACTTACCCGCCGGAGTCGTTGCCATTGCATGGGCATTGCGCAACCCGGTCGTTACGGGCGCTATCGTTGGTGGGCGGCGCCCGCAACAGATAGAAGACCTTGTTCCCGCCGCCGAGTTCCGGCTGAGCGAGAGCGAGTTAGCACAGATAGACAGGTTTTTACAGGAACATTCGTAACAGGAGGTTCGCATTTTTATAACTCGCCACAGCATCCGCGTTGGCGGTCAAAAAATACATTATCAGGTCGCGGGCGCGGGCGAACCGCTTATTCTCGTCCACGGCCTCTCCGCTTCCATGCTCTGGTGGAGGCGGAATATTGCTGCTTTTGCCCGGCAGTATCGCGTGTACTTGCTAGACCTGCCGGGTTTTGGCTCGATGCGCCGCTTCTACTACCGTTTCGTTCTGGATGATATGGCGGATTGGCTGCTGGCATGGATGGGAGCAATGGGTATTTCGCGTGCCAGCCTCATCGGTCACTCGATGGGCGGCTATATCTGCCTTCATGCCGCAGCCCGCCAACCGGAGAAAGTGCGCCGCCTCGTTCTGGTCGCTCCGGCAGGTGTGCCGCACAAACGAACCATTTTCGGCTACGTTTTCCCATTAACGCTGGCTATTCACTATGCCGCGCCCACCTTCCTACCCATCCTCTTCTACGATGCTATACGCACCGGCCCCCTGACATTTTTCAGCGCCACCCAGAATCTGCTGCATAAAGATTTGCGCGACACCCTGAAATCTGTCACTGTGCCAACATTGCTCATCTGGGGCGTCAACGACACACTTGTACCCGCCTCTTACGCCACTCTGTTCCACCAGGAAATCGCCAACTCTCGGCTCTTGCTGCTCAAGAAAGCTGGTCACGTCGCCATGTATGATGCTGCCCGCGAATTCAACGAAGCCGTTCTCGCCTTTCTCAACGAAATGTAGGGGCCCGCACCCTCTCCGGGAGAGGGATAATAATCGCACCCACCGCGGCGAGCGCAGCAATGTCGCGTCCTTGTTCCCGTCTTATGTAATAAAATAGAGAAGTCAGCGTAAAGGCGCGGCAAAGAATGGTATGGTACAGTTGGGGTAGCAACAAATAGTGACTATTGAGCAATGAACGCGGGTGCCCATCACAACAAGTTCATTACCAACATGGACACTATTGAGCATAGTGCCATATGCAAGTGTATTTTATCTGGACATTTGGACAGGTAAAACGTTCGTCGAGGAGAACATGGCGTGGGCAAACTATTATCGCATGGGGATGTAGGTTAGCGTTTGCCTGGCGACATGAAAGGCAAGATACCTCGTGGGGAACCGGGTATCTTGCCCTTTTCTCGTGCTACACAATCGCCACAAGATGACGTGCAAACCACCCGTTTGCCAGTTGCGCGACATCCTGAAGTTTATCTGGCAACAGTTGCGCCACCCCGGCGATGGTCTCAACTTTCTTATCTGTGGCAAGCGGTGTAGCAATCTGTGCCAATGTCTTCTGATACTGATCAATTCCCTGCGTATCCTGTTCGCCAACGATGAACATCGTTGGCGCTATTACGCCTGGCAGGTATGACTGCGCTATATCAACGCGCCCGCCACACGAAACAAGGGCATGAACGATATCTGGACGTTCAGCCGCCGCCATCAATGATGCAGCACCCACAATGCCGACGCCAAAATAGCCAATGCTGTAGTTTTGCGTTTCCGTGTTCTCTGCCAGCCAGTTGGCGATACCAACGATGCGCTGCGAGAGGATGCTCACGTTGTCGCGGAAGTAGCTCGTCTCTTTGTCCAGCACATCTTCTTCCTCTGTAATCAATTTAACCGCCAGGGTTGCCAATCTCGATGCATGAAAAAGCGGTGCGAAGTCGTCATTATAGCGTTCATTCTCGACGTTTCTGCTGCCCTGTGCCAGTAGCACCATACCGTGCGCGTTCTCTGGTATGCGCAAATTGCCCGCCAGTATCACCGTGCCTGCCGGAACCTCTATCGGGCGTCCATTCCCCTCTGCGTTCTCTGAATTCTCGATCACTTTCTCTATCCTTCATACTAACGTACTCTAGCTGTCATGCGGCATTACCCGTGTCTAGCATAGTTCAAGAAATGAGAACGGGCAAGTGAACAATGGCAAGATGTAAACTTACAATACTTTGTAGTGGATGATATCCCCTCATAAAAGTGTTACCACTTACATATGTCAATCTCTCTATCACGAAAGCACAATCATTATGGAACACATATCTCAACCATTGCATAGCAACGTTCCTATTTCTGGCAGAACGGCGTTAGCAACAACAGATATTAAGAAAACTGGC
>DATGJV010000732.1:0-10303 GCA_035295005.1 Ktedonobacteraceae bacterium
TACCCATCACTTACGCCAAAAAGCGGAACGGGGTATGCAGCCAGAGGTCCTCACAAGGCAAGAAGAGGCATGAGAGTGGGATGGTGGAATAATGGAGGCGTATGGAAATGAAAATATCTTGCACATATCCTTACCCGGTACGTTATCTGCCGGACAGAGGCTAGCATTGCACCAACCACTGTGCCTGCTGCTCTGGCTCACATGCGAACAGGGACAGCCACGTATTCTGAATGTGCAGCAATTGACTTCGGGGGAGGTACGGGCGCTTGTGCCTCTCCTCCAGTCGTTTCCTGCCTACACACCCTATGCAATAGTGTAAGCAAGCATAGAAGAGAGCAGCGTTGAAGAGACACAGAAGCGACTTGATACCGCCTGGCTACAGGGAGAGGAGACCTGGACGCTGTTCCTGCAGCCGCTGCAAACATTGTTAGCTGGTCTTCGCCAAAAGCTTCATAGCTGTGGCACCGATCTCGTTGCTGTACAGCGCAGAGGCTATCTTTTGAAGCAGTGGAAGGGGAAAGAATAAGCAATGCAATACAACTGATACGTTGGGAGTACGCCCCCAACTATAGCGCCATGGAGAGAAAGCACCAATGTGAGTTGTGAGAGCCAGTTGACGGCGTGCCGTTTTAATCGGACCGATCAAGTGCCATACGCAACATTAAGTACATCAAAGAGAGCCTTTCCAAACCGAGGAGCATGAGTCCTGGTCTGGAAAGGCTCTCAAACACACGCTGCATTAGAGATTGGGAGCCTCTAAATGGTGTGTCCCAAGCGTGAAAGAAGCTTCGCCGCCGTGGTGGAGGTCATGCTTGATGGTACTCCAGATGATCCATTGACGCGTAAAGCTAGACGATTGCTCGTTCTGCCCCTCCGTGAACACGTCGTCCAGGTTGGCAGGGGTCCAGCGAACGAGAGCTGTATGAATCATCTGCCAGGTGGACTCCAGCCCACTGACTAACTCGGCGGCACTTCTGGGGGGCGCGCCTGGTAGGCCCCATTGTTCCAATGGAGCAAGCTCAGCCCTCCCTTCGCCCATGAGCAGGTGGAAATTGCTGGCACGACCGCTAATGATATGGGCCACATTTTCCCCGAGAGCGCGCAGATGTGGAGCGACTCGCAAGGAGAGGTGTTCGGACGAGAGCGGGGCAATCGCCTTGATCAAGAGCGCTTGATAGGCATCCCACCCCTGGTAGAAAGGCAGAAGGTTTGTTGGCTGTTCAGCCATTGAAGTGATCCTTTCCTACTTGATTTTCGTCCAAATTAGCGTCACAAAAGTGAGAACCGAGTCCAGTGCAGCCTTGAGAGGGATGGCAAAGAAAGCTCTACAACAGATGTTGTTCTCCTGGCTCAGCCATTGCTTCAAGCTCTCAAGTCATTTGAATCGATGGCGCTAATTTGGACGAAATTTAGGTCCTATGCTCATAACGACACATGCTCTTCTAAGAGTCTCTCACGAAAAGCGGTCATATTTGATCCGCATTGTGCTCTGCTATGAGCCTACCTTGAAAGGCATTGAACGGCACTTCCTCACTTGAGCGAGTTTGGAAATGCCCTCTATCAAAGCAAAAAGTTCATAGAATATGATACATTGTGTGTAAGTATAAAAACACAAATATTTGTTCTCAACGAGGAGGTGTACGGTGTACAACGAGCCTGATTGGTCTTCTTTATCGCTGCCAGAACTTTTGGAAAAATCACAAGAATTTGCGAAAAAGGCTTATGGAAATTCACTCAGCAGCTACGCTTTTATTGAACGTGCGCTTGACCGTATGCCACAGGGGACAAAAGGTGGCGCAGAGCTTGCCGAGTTATCAGTGAAAGCACAACAGGTATATAAAACCATAGTAGAGATACAGCAAAGCATTGACAATATCACTGATATGCTTTCCCAATAGCCTCTTTCGCATGGATTATCTATGGTATGTACCACTGCATATAAAGTGGGTAGTGGTCAAAAAAGGTATGGTGTGATAAAGTGAGAAAAAAATTATGTGAGAGAAGCAAGTTTTATCTCAGCATTTATCAGCATGAGCGTGTCTCTCTTCCCCTCCTCCTCTAACATCCACTCATCTCTCGACATGCCATGATTGATAGATGAGGAGATAGCAATCCCCTTCTTGACAACATCCTCTTCTCCGTGTACACTGTCACCAGCTAGTGACAGTCACTAGCTGGTGACAGTGTACACGGAGAAGGAGAGGCGCATGTCTGAAACAGAAAAAAAACGGGGAGAGACCAGCCGTGAGGCAATTCTAGAGGCGGCAGAAATCGTCTTCGCGGAGCATGGCTTCGATGGTGCGCGGGTCGATATCATTGCGCATCTCTCTGGCTACGATAAAAAATTGCTCTTTCGCTACTATGGGGAGAAGCTTGGCCTCTATACTGAGGTACTCAAGCGTGCTGACAAGGAATTGAATGCACTCCTGATGAGTGTGCTCGCCCCCTGGCTTGTGGATGAAACGCTCACCTCTCAAGCTCAAGGGTTGGGGATCTTCCTCGAAACGCTTGTGCGGATGACGTTTGACTATCTGGTTGGACATCCGCGCTTCCTGCGTATTTTGACGTGAGAAATGGCGGAGGGGTGGCAGACGTACATCCAGATTACCTCACACTTTTCGAGCGAAGAGAGCGGCCAGTTCGAGACGATCCTTCACACGGCATACCACGCCGGGTTGCTCCGCTCTGACTTCTCTCCCACAATACAGCTTACTCTGATCCTGCATCTGTGCCAGTCCTATCTTGCTTCGCTGCCCTTGTATCAGACCTTGCTCCCAGGTTCGGATCTGTCCTCTGCTACCATGTATGCGCGAGCACGGGAACACCTTGTGACATTGGTTGTTGCCGGGATGATGATCAATCCCCTGCCCGGCACGTCTGAAGAGGAAGGTCAACACAACGAGTGTATTCCTGCTTCTCATGGAAAGGAACAATCATCGAATGAATGAAGACAAGACCGTGAAGAACCGACACATCTACTTCAAGAACGCCGACCTGGACTATTTTCTCCAGTACGCGTTGGCCTGTCAGACCTACCAGGGATCTGCCTACGGCGAATGCTTCTATGCAGCATCACAGGTCCACCAGGAAGACCTCGAAAGCTGGATACAAGCATGGACAACCGTTGCACAAAAAGTCGAAGCAGTCGGAAGGAAGGCTGAGGCAGAGGGGCATCGGGTCAGCGCCAGGGAAGCCTATCTGCGCGCGGCAACCTATTATGCAGTGGCACTGGTCTGTGTGAGTCCTCGGGATCCGAGATTCAGGGAGATCTATGGGACGTTTCGCACTGCTTTCAGGCGATCTGCGGCCTTCCATGAGATCCCGCTTGAGATCGTCACCATTCCGTTTGAAGGCAAATCTCTTTCTGGCTACTTCTGGCGTGCCACGAAGAGTACCGAGAAGCGTCCAACACTCATCATGCTCGGAGATCGTTTCGCCGAGGAAATGTACTTCTGGGGAGGTGCTCCCGCTGCCACAAGGAGAGGCTACCATGTTCTGCTGATCGATCAACCCGGGCAGGGAATCACGCCTGACGACGGTTTGTATACGACGGCCAGTGCCGAAGTACCTGTAGGTGTCATGGTCGACTATCTTTCCTCTCGAAACGATGTCGATACCGCCCATATTGCTCTCTATGGTGTTGCCGCCGCCGGGTATATGGCGACCCGGGCAGTGGCCTTTGAAAAGCGGATCAGCGCCTGCATCGCTGACGCGCCGCTCGACAACATGGAGAGCTTGATGATGGCGGAAGCACCTTCATCGTCAAATCTGCCAGAGAGTGAGTTGGCCCTGCGTTCCATCCTGTTTGATTTCGCGTCCTGGCAGGTAGGAAAAGCCCAACTTCCTGAACTCTTCAACGTATTCAAGAGCATGAAGGTGGATGATGTGAGCACAATCACCTGCCCTATGCTCTGTCTGGTGAGCACTGGCGAAGTCGCCGAGCGCATCCGACAGACACAGAAGATTTATGGGTTACTCCCCAATCCCAAATCCGCGCTCCACATTTTCACGGAGGAGGAAGGGGCTGACGCCCATAATCAGGCGAACAATCTCAGTCTGCTGCATGAGGTCGTCTTCGATTGGTTGGATGAGATCTACAGCGAAGGGTAAGCATTCTTACCATTACCTCACCAAAACAAAGGAGAAGAGACACGGCGTATGACGCATTCAGCGTTATCAGGGGCGCAAGCGAGGGTAAGTTGTTCGTACCCGCACGGTGATACTTCAGGCACATACTCATCAGTTGCTCGGTACGTTTGGCAGCCCTGGCAACGGGGATTACAGAGGCAAACTGCGGCGAGCCATTCAGGTGATCACCAGCTATGCGACACACCTGGGCTCCCCACTTCCACTGTCCTTGTGCGGTTGGATGGTTGGTATGGTGATGCAGCTCCCCTCCTCGATGTACTCTCCGCTGATCTGGGCGTGATTGCCAGAAGTCGTGCCTATCACCTGTCGGATTTGGGCATCGTCCAGCAACACCTTCTCCGTACTCCAGACCACGTAAGCACCCATCCAGAAAGCGGGATGGTGCGAGCCTTGTACGATTGCCCAGCCGTTCCCTTGACCCCAACTGGACCGGAGGTACGCTTGGTGGTCGCCACACATGACGCCACATCTTCTTCTCCCGATGGTGGCGTCGAGCGAGATGACACCGTCTACGTGCTGACAAACAGCACGTTTTCCACTTCCGCGTTTACCGCCTCGGATGTGCTTGACCTCTACCTCCATCGTGGCTCGTTTGAGACCTTGCTGGCAGATGAAGACGACGGGCAAGATGCGGATCGGTGGTACTCGCATACCCCGTGTGGCCAGGAGTTTGCCCAGATCCTCGCTCAGTGGATCTGGAACCTGCGGCTGGAGCTGTTGCCCCAGCTCACTTCAACAGAGGTGCGCACTACCGAATTTGCTCATGCGTGTGAGGATGAGCCTGCTTCGGCCGATGAACCTGCACCACAGCCTCTTGCTCCTGTGCTGTGGAAAGACTGGTCACGCTGTAGCATCGGCATCGCTGTGCCGCTCAAAGTCCGGACGTTTCATGTCAAAGAAACACATCAAATCACGCCAGATCCCATTGGCCTGGATACAATCTTCGGGCAGATCAGTACTTTGCATGGTCGCACCCACAAGAGCAAGATACAGATCATTGAATACGAGCTGCCCAGAATCATCGCATTCACCTCTAGCCCTGCTTCTTTTCGCTCCCGTATGATATTGATGCCCGCAAGCGGAAACACCATCCTCACCACGACGATAACACTGGGCAGCGGATGCCACCCCTTTGTTGGGTTCTTCTGGACCTCTATGATAAAACAAGACCTGCAACGTGGCATGAAGCGATTGAAGATATCGCTGGAAAACCCAGAAGGGTTGTGGTTTACATGAGACTGCTTGCTCGTTCAAGATAGTAGCGAAGGAGCAAAGATAGCTCAGTACCTGATATAATAGGCACAGCAAGGAGAGAGATCAGTTCACATCCCTCGCACGAGAAAGAGCCCTCGGCCGTGTGAGTCCTGAGATTATCTGCATGCCCGCGAACGGTCCACAGCCGTCCGCACCTGCGCGGCATGTGACAGCGAAATCGCAATTCAATTGACCGAAAAAACCATGTAGCCCCATACAGTAGTACTGGTTTTTAAACAAAGGACGCTCTGGTACTCTGAGAAGGTAAATTGACAACATGTAGCTTTTCAACTACACTTGGACCATCTACTACCTCATGAATGTGCAACAACTCCTGCACTGGCCCGGCAGAGAAATAAGGGCCATATGATTGAATGAGAGTTACTCAGCTTTTACAAGATTTAGAATTGCTTCCGTATCGAGCCAGATTTCGCCACATGATCGAGTTAGGTCGCCAGGCAGCGCACGATAGCGAAATAGCGGCACTCTTGAAGGAACTGGAGCGAGGAGATTTTTATGAGCGATTGCTCGCAATTCAAGCTTGCTCTGGCAGCTATGATGGAAACCATGTATTGCGTGCGCTCACCGATCCTTCCCATATCATCCGTGGCTTCGCTATAAAAGTAGCGCCGCTAGCGTGTAATGAAGATCAGTTACGCGAGGCGCTGACTCTTGTACCTCGTAATGGACGTCGCCATCTGCTGTGCAAGCTGCACAACCACCATGCCCATGCAGCCATCGACGAATTTCTTGAGCGTCTCGCACAGGAGGGTGATCCACAGTTCCTGAAGCTTCTCCCTTTCGGCTCACTTGATTTCGTACAACGCTATCAAGAGCGATTTCATCTCAGCACAGAACAGGCGGATTGGCGACGCCTTGCACGTCATCATCCTGCACTGGCCTGCGAAATGCTCCTCAGGCGAGCAGAAGCTGCCACCGGGCCAGACCTGCAATTACTTTTCTTCGCCAATGCGGCTCTTTCCATCCTGACGGAAAAGGAACCTGATCTTGCTCTCGCACTGGTCACTGCACTTGCACACCATGTTCCGCTCGGACACATTTTTCTCCAGCCACTTGCCAGGAAACGACCGGAAGCAGTGGCAGACCTTGTGCTGAGCGCAAAAGAGCAGGCGGCGATCAATTTCATGAAAAGAGAACACCGGCTGGGCATTGACCGTCTGTTACAGCTACTCGCACAGTTCAGGGAGATGGTGAGTGATGATAGAGCGTTGTTTTCCCGTCTGAGACCAGAAGAGCGGGCTGCCGTCTACACCGCTCGTGCCATCAGCATGCGCGATGCTTCAGGCTGTATTGGTCCAGAAATTATAGCTCTGCTACCCCGAGCGCAGCGAGAGCAGGAAGGACGCCGTCACCTGGCATTACCTGCGCTCGTGACACGCTCCGAAACGCGATTACCTTACGCCGCCTTTGTCCCCTGGGACGAGGCTCGTAGCATCCTCGACCCGTTTCTTAATGATCCACAGGCGGAGATGCGGGCTGTCGTTTTGCGCACGCTGGCAATAGCCGTTCGCTACCAACGGGACCGACTGCCAGAACTGCTCGCCATCTTACGCGGTCGCGCCAGAGAGCAGGATACGGTGCGTTCGGCAATGCTGAACGGACTGGCGGAGTTACCGCCCGGTATCTGGCACACAGATCATCTGGCGGATCTCGGCCACATCATACGTGACGCCCTTGACGCCACTGATATCTCCCATGCGACCATTCACGCTTTCTATCAACTGGTTCTTCGTCTTATTCCTCGTGAGCCAGAGTGGGGCGCAAAGCAACTCGCAACTATCGTACAGGCGCATGGAGTCCCCGCCTTTGGCCGCGGTTTAGATCAGTGGCTCTCAGAAAGCGACGTGCTGCGCATTGCGTCGGCACTCCAACAGGTGCTGGAGGGCTGGGAAACACATGAGAACGAGCGAGCATTGCAAACGATGGCGCAACAATTCGGCAAACGCTTGTCGGTGTTTGAGGGCCTCATCACAGTACTGGAACTCGTCTTAATCAGTACACGTTCAAGCAAATTTGCCGATGCGGTGCTGCCGCTCTTCGTCAAATACCGACCAGAACGGGCTGCGCTCCTCATTCCCGATTTGTTGCAGGATGATCCCAGCTGGATTACACGCCCTGCTGTCTTTACGTACTTGCACCACTTTCGCGATGATCTCCTCACACCGTTCCTGGGGCAGCGCGTATACAGTGGTCGCTTTAGCACGGGCAAAACACGCTTTGTGCTGCCGCTCAAACAGGGCTTTGTACACTGGACACGCCAACAACAGGAGATGTTCGAGTCAACCCTGATAGGAGTCATCCATGATAACGCGCTCAGCCAGCGCAGCATCATCCAGGCGCTTGAGCAAATAGCCGCGCTTCCTGCGCTTTCCGCCACGCCGCTCGTCGCTATGGCGGATGACGAACGTCCCATTGTACGCGATACCGTCCTGTCCCTGCTCAGTAAACTTGATGCCGGACAAGGCATACCAACGCTGCTGGAAGCCTTGCATGATGAGCGTGCCTCCAAAGCAATCTATGCCCTGCGGGCCTTCTGTATGAATGCATCGCGCCAGCAAGTACTGACGATCCTGCGTAATGTACCATTCACAAAAATCACTGTTGCGAAGGAAGTTGTACGTCTCCTGGGTGAATTACCTGGAGAGGAGGCGTATCAAGAACTCCTGGCACTGGACCGCCAACAGTTGCACCGTGATGTACGAGTGGCGCTCCTACGCAGTTTGTGGAATCACCTGGATCATGAGGAGACATGGCTAATCCTTGAGCGCGATGCCTTCTCTCCTGATAGAGCAGTGGCGCTTAGCACGGCGCATATGAGTTTTGCGCGAGATACACGCCGGGAACAGCGAGTTGTACGCAGTCAACTCTATCGGAGCAGGATAGTTGCAAGAAATCGAGGAATCGCAAAGTCCTCTCAGTGGGCCAGGATAAATGCAACCCGCATCGGTGTGAGCCACCTGTCATCACAAACACAGCAGCGGTTAATGCACCTGTTTGTGCTTTTGCTCTCTCACCCGCAGGTGGAAGTACGTTCAACGGTCCTCAGGAGTTGCCAGCGCATTGCGATGGCCGATAGCGACAATGAGCTACTCTCCAGTTTGCTGGAAGCAATGGACTCACAGAAC
This sequence comes from Ktedonobacteraceae bacterium, assembly GCA_035295005.1. GTDB lineage: Bacteria > Chloroflexota > Ktedonobacteria > Ktedonobacterales > Ktedonobacteraceae > DATGJV01. The sequence goes on from DATGJV010000732.1 coordinate 8,550, forward strand.
GAAGATATCTGCAATGCGGCAGCAAGCGCGGTTTTCGGAACCTGCGTAGCCACTGATGGAGAGTTAATCAGCAGTCACATGCAGCATCTCTTGCGCAATCGGCGTGCGCTCTCAACCAGCACACAGGTAATAAAGGCTGCCCTAACAGAAAACAGGCGAGAACTTGTTCCCATTGTGAGGGGGATATTAGAAGTGCTGGCTGGAGATCCACTCACAATCAGTCTGGGCGTTGAGCTTGCACTCTCCGCCCTTCCCTGGCACGAGGTAGCGACATTCCTGGCAAACGCTGCGGTAACCGGGCAACTTCATGCAGAAGCGATTCATCGGGCCCGGGGAATGCTGCAAGAAGTCACCGATCGGCCTGATAGTGCAGACCTGGGCCAACTGGAAACCGCGCTGGCAACCAGCGAGGATGAGCGATTGCGCTACATCGCACTGGCAGCCCTGCTTGCGCAAGCCCAACAGACACTGGGCTGGACTGAGGAATTGCGAGTACGCCTGGAGTATTATCGCGCCGATCAATCAGTGCTTGTTGCATCCACCGCACAATTTACATTTCCTCCCAACGAGGAGAGCTAATAGAGAGGTTCGCTGTAAATTTTTGATTTTGTGGGCGAAATTTTGACATTTCTGTGAGTGAACAGCTATACTGAAGGAAGAGTACGCGACTGGTTTCTTGCCTATAAGAGATGGTCCAGTATGACAAAATCACCTGTGTTCACTTAAAATCTTTTCATCACAGTAACAGAAGAAATACAGGACTGCTTTATCATCTGTCCGTCTTTGAAAGGAACGGGGCTGAAAGTACACGGCTATAGCCGCATTTACCAGGTCCTCAAGGGTTTTGATCTTATGTCGAGAACTCTTGACCATCAGGGAATCGCTGCCTATCGTGAGAATTTTTATCTGCTCTACTAACGAGAGGCTGCCCACACCAAAGCTTTATGGTAGACAAATCTCACAGATGGGCATCTAGCTCCTCGATTGGAGAGGAGAAATCTACGAGGTCTCGGTTTACCCTGGTTAACGTTCATTACAGCGAACCATTCCCGGCATCTTATACAAGGATGAAATCGATACTGTACGATAAGATCTAGTCATTGAGTAAGTCAGTACAGGTATATAGAGGCGTCTCAAAACTGGTGGTTTGATGAGACCCAAAGATGTATGTATCCACTTATAGCCCTCATGATCACACTTTTTCCTTGCAACGACGTTAGAAGAGTGAGGATAGCTGAAGTTTATGTCGTTTCCTTCGTCAGACCCGCATCTCTCGCACGAACAATCGCTTCCGCCCGGCCAGCAACTTGCAACTTGCTGAAAATCGTGGAGACATGGTTGCGCACCGTCTTGGGACTCAGCACAAGGCGTTCGGCAATAGCCGGGTTGGTATACCCCTGGGCAAGCAGGGTCAGGACCTCCCGTTCACGCTCGGTTAATTCGGGAAAGAGGGGCGTATTCTGCGGATTCTTGCGCGATGTGTCAAAATAGCCGATTAAACGTCGTGCTATCGTCGGGCTGAAGATGGCCTCGCCCTGGCTCACGGCGAGAATGGCTCGTATCGTCTCCTCACCCTCAGCTCCTTTGAGCAGGTAGCCCCTCGCGCCTGCGCGCATAGCCGCGAAGACGGATTCGTCATCATCGAACATCGTCAACATGAGAATGCCCACCTCCGATGTTGCCGAGAGAATACGGCGCGTGGCTTCAATGCCATTGAGTCCTGGCATGTTCACATCCATCAGGATCACCGCCGG
>DATGJV010000733.1:0-2933 GCA_035295005.1 Ktedonobacteraceae bacterium
TGATCTCGTACTGGCAGGTGCTTTGCTGCACGACATCGGCAAACTGGAAGAGTTGGAAGATACGATTGGCTCTGGTTATACAACGACCGGGCGCATGATGGGGCATATCATCCTGGGTATGCAATATGTCGAGCGACAGGCCAAAAGCGTTGTAACGGTGGACGAAGAAATGCGCAATGACCTGCTCCATATTATACTGGCGCATCATACAAAGGAGTTTGGTTCACCGATCAATCCTGCTACTATTGAGGCGCTGATTGTGCATCAAGCTGACCTGGCAGAAGCACGCTTGACCGGTTATCTTGAGCATTGCCAGCGTACAGTTGGCCCGGACGGGTGGACATCCTTCAGCCCGGCATTCGGCGGGCAGGTACGCACGCCTTAAAGGGTTCACTGCCCAGTTTTATGGAATTCCCTGGCATCGCGGTATACTTCGATGTAGCGCACAGCAGAAGCATGCCAGGAATAGTCGGCGGCCATACCGCGTTGTTGCAGCTTGCGCCAGATACGCGGAATGCGATAGAGTTCCAGCGCACGCACGATGGCGGCGAAGAGTTCCCAGGGATCGTAATTGGTGAAGGCCAAACCGTTGCCTTCACCAGTCTGGGGGTCATACTCCTGTACGGTGTTAGCTAAGCCGCCGACGCTGCGTACGATTGGCACGCAGCCATAGCGCATGGCGATCAACTGGCTCAAACCGCATGGCTCAAATTTCGATGGCATCAAAAACATATCGCTTCCAGCATACATCCGTTGCGCGAGTTCGGTATTGAAGGTGAGGAAAATGGCAACCTGTTGGGGATAGCGAGCGGCAAGATTCTGGAACATTTCATGATAATGCTGATCGCCAATCCCCAGCACAACAAATTGGACGCCCTGGGCCAGTAATGGCTGAATGATTTGCGCCAGCAGATCAAACCCTTTCTGGTCGGCGAGGCGCGATATCATTGTCAGCAGGGGAACGTCGGGGCGTACTGGTAGATGCGCAATTTCTTGCAACGTTTGCTTATTCGCACCGCGTTTATCGAGCGTCTGCGCATCAAATTGCGTATGGATATAGCGATCTGTAGCAGGGTTCATCTCTGAATAGTCAATGCCATTGAGAATACCAAAGAGGCGGTCTCGACGGGAACGTAGCAGGTGATCGAGCTTTTCTCCAAAAGTTGGAGTTAATATTTCCTCCGCGTACCGTTCGCTCACGGTAGTGATAGCATCAGCGAAAAGGATACCGCGTCCCATGATATCAACGACATTGGCAAGTTCAGAAATCTGGGGATAGAGGAAACCGTGATCTGCCACACCGGCGACTTCCAGCATACGATAGCCAAAGATACCTTGATAGGCGAGATTGTGGATGGTATAAACGGTGGCGGCATTAGCATAAAATGGGTCATCATGGTAAATGGTATGCATCCAGTTCGGCACTATACCGGTGTGCCAATCATGGCAATGAATGATATCTGGCGACCAATCGAGTGTACGCATAGCTTCAAGTGCTGCGCGGCAGAAAAGGATAAACCGCTCGCCATCGTCGGTGTAGCCATAAATATTTTCGCGCTCAAAAAAGCGTGGAGCATCAATCATATAGACCGGGATATCATTCCCTATCGTACCCTGACGTACGCTCACGGGTAGCGTAAAATTGCTCATAGGTACGGTAAGAGAATCAATAATTGTGTGAAGCGAAAAGCGTTCCGGGTCAACCTGTCCATAACGGGGCATAGCAAGACGCACATCGTGTCCCAGACCCTGGAAGAATTTTGGTAATGCACCTACGACATCGGCCAACCCTCCAACTTTGACAAACGGCACAACTTCGGCGGCAAGGATCAGAATTTTGAGAGGCTTTTCATCTGGCATAAAAAATGCTCCCGCGTTCATAATTTATTTCATTATAACACAACAGATGTAGGGGGGACAGATAGAAAGAGCAACCCATCGCGCCGCGATGGGTTGCTCTTTCTATCTGTCCCCCCTACATCTGCAATCACACTTTATAGCGATTACGCACCAGGAAGTAGAACTGGAGGCCCGCGAGCAGGCCCATAACAATGAATGTGACCACTGCGTCGGCAGAACCTGCAATTGGAGGATTGTTCCCGATAGGATGGGGTGCCAATGCGCTACCGGAGACGAAGGGAATATTTGGCTCGGTCTCATTGAAACCCGGGATGGAGAAGAAGGCGAAACCTGCTATGTAAACGAACAGGCAGGTGCCGACGACCAGCCACATCCCCATACAACCAAGATTCTTTTCGCCAACGATTGCAAACTCACGACGGGCAACGCTGGTCCAGATAGCGGCAACCAGTAACCCACCACCGCAGAGCAGCATAGCGATCAATATTTCGTTTGGAGCTGTATGAATAAGCAACGTTGCCAGAGCTATTACTGTGGCAATAGTCACTCCGGTGACAATCACGAGGTTACGTCTGGTCTTCCAAACAGCAACGGAAGCCATGAGCAACACGAAAGCATTCATGGTGAGAATGGCATCCATGATGTATCCTGCTTGCGGCGCAAAAGAACAACTGGCGGGAATGTCAGATTGCTTTGAACAAATGGTCAGGTAGCTACCCAATCCGATAAACGACCAGGAATGCATCCAGGTAATCAGCGGGTACACGAATAAGAACCCTAGCAAGCAAATAGCACCTACCTGCGCCAGACCAAGAGCGCCGACCGCGTAAAGAGGCGACATTGTACGTTTGCGTACAGGTCGCATCAGATAATGCAGACGGAGAGCAAATGCGCCTAACACACAGAAAATAGCTATACCGAGAATACAGTTCAGAATCGTGTCAATAATAAGCTGACCAGTAGTAGGATTACCAGGGAACAACTGGTAAGCCAGACCCTGGTCGCTTACCCACGTATAGAAGATCATGAAAGCAATCAGCAGTATAGCTCCGATGGCAATCATTATACGGATA
>DATGJV010000734.1:0-4613 GCA_035295005.1 Ktedonobacteraceae bacterium
CCTTTTTCGTGCTGGCCTCACATACTGGCCGTCTCGATGTCGCCGCCGTTCTCTCTTCCCTCTATCCTGCCGCGACGGTGATGCTGGCTGCTCTTATATTGCGAGAGCGCGTAACACGCATACAGGCTATTGGTATTCTGATCGCTCTAGTGGCCGTTCCATTGATTTCTGTATAGTATGCAGAAATCCCGTTCATAAAAGAGTTTCCCCCTCTATTATGGAACATACGGCTCGTATGATTCTCGCACTGTGCTTCGTCTGTAGAGAGTGTCAAGAGGGAACTGAATGTTGATGCTTGCAAGTTGTATGATATCGCCCGGCCCATAAAGGCGAGCATGATAGGCCGCCCATCCCTGTGGAGTACGATGGAACACTTCGACAGCCTGACGGTCTGTAGCGACGAGGACATATTCTTCAATAGTAGGACATAGACGATAATAGGCAAACTTTTTGCCCCGATCATACGCTTCTGTAGAATCTGAAAGCACTTCAAGAATCAGGCGTGGTGATTGTACCATGTCTATGTCTCCCTGGTCGCGCTTGTCGCACGTTACTGAGGCATCGGGATAGACATATCGTGTTTCTGACAGACGCACACGGAGGTCTGAGTTATAGACATTGCATGGGCTGTTACCGAGAGCATCCTCAAGCGCCCGCACAGCATTGATGCTGATACGTGCATGATTAGCAGTACCCCCTGACATCATATACACCCAGCCATCAATATATTCGTATTTTATATCCGGGTTGGCCTGTTCGAGCGCATGCCATTCACCTATGGTCATGGGCCTTTGTTCTCCCTTTGCTACCATAGGACCCTCCCTTTTAGTTGAATCATGTTGTAGATAAGTATATCACGTTGTGTCTTTCACTTTCCCGGCAATGAAGGTACATAATAAGGGCCGATTCTCACCTCTTTCCATATCGAACCAACGGCTTCGATCACAAGAGAAACCAGTCAAGCTGTAACAAACGGCATTGAGGAACTGTCAATGCTCCTGGGTGCAACGACGATCAGTTAAAACCAGCAGGTGTCTGAAAGTTGGAAGTATCTTCTAGCCTGATAACTGATCGCCAACCCCAGCTTGCGTTTCCACATACCGTTTCATGAGTAACAGCAGCCGTTGGCTTTCCCGACGAACTGTGGTGACGATGATAGGTTCCGCCAATTTCAGCACGCCAGGAAGATAAAAGGAGACATCCCGATTCACCTGTGTTGTTTGCCCTCCTGGCTCAAGCGTATAGCGGATGTGCAAATCTAACATTCCGGTCAATAACAGCAGCTTTACTGGCATGGATTGCTGGAAAGCGATGTGTGTTGGTAGGCGATAATCCACGACTGATCCATGCATCGTGCCTGACGGCCCCTTATCAACATAGGTCGTGCCGAGGCCAACCGGTACTTGCGATATCTTTGTCACAGCTCCAAACGCATTGGAACGGGGTAGCCACCTGTCATACCCGGTGAGGTCAGCAATTAGCGCAAAGATCGTTTCATCGGAGCCTTCAATGTGAGTTGTGAAGTGCAACACAGGCATACAATTCCCTCCCTTCCTCCTGGTGCCGCTTGAGCAAGAGAGGAAAGCTTTTTTGATTCTTCTATTATATGGCCTTGAAGCAAGAAGTTGTCCCTATCAAAAAACCAGGTTACATCCCCTTGCAGTTCTATTCGTAGAGGGTTACGCTGAACTGGCAACGAGGATGTAACCAAACCCTGGCGGTGGACATTACCGGGTTCTACCCTTTATAGGTCAGGACACGCCCCCACAGGCTCTTCGTTCCCCATATACCTGCACGCAGACATTCAAGCTGCACAATTTGACTGTGGTCTACAAAGACATTGACCTCTGGCCCGTAATTCTTGATGTACCACGCAAAGACCTCCGGGTCTGCCGCCTCAAACATCACCTTCTCCAACCCTAGAGCGCCGATAATTTTGGCCGCCGCGTCGGTACGCCATGTCTTCACATTTTCGGTAATGCCTTCCGACTCAATCATAATCATATAGGCCCCCGCATCCAGAAATTTCTGAGCATGTCCTATTGCCCATTCTACATCTCTGGTACCCTCTGACGCAAGTTCCTCGGCGGTAGTAGCTCCACCTGCGCCAAATTGGATACCAACTTCCGGCTTTGCCTTGAGACCCACTTTTTGCACCTTCTCAACCAGCCTCAGCCAGTCATCAACTGGAATAGTGATAAAGCCGCTTGAGATTTCCAGTATGTCGAAACCTACATTGCGACACGTCTCAATATAGCGGTTTACAACATCAGGTCCTTGTGTCAGCACATGCTCGATGTAGCCACCGGTAGAGACCAGCACATTGTAGCGATGGGCAAGGTCAATGATTTCCCTGAGTTGCTTCTCCGGCATCAATGTGAAGGACCCGCCCGCGAATTTTAGTGAGTCTACATATTCGCCCATCGTTTCCAGCACATCCTCCAGGTATCGTTTGCCCATAGGAGTGTAGTACGGGCCACGAATCTCGGTGATACCGCGTGTGCGGGGTTTGCCCTCGCGCTCGTTTATACGAATAAATGAAAATGCTTGTTCACTCATGGTATTCTCTCTCTTTCTCTGTTCAATGAGTTCGCGCAAAAGTTGCGCCTAACAAATTGGTTAACTGTGCTACTTCTTTCGATTCCAGATGCGCCACCACCTCTGCAATGGCTGCACGCTGCTCAGCATCAGTATAAGGTGTTGCGAGACGTTCAAACTTGGCGATGGCTTTTTCCCACGACATTGGGCGTGTATAAAATCCCTCGTAGTCCTGCTTCTCGATGGTCAAAACTTGACCGTCTTTGAGCTTGATTGTGATGCGGCAAGGCATCCTGGCGGGGAAACGTTCACTCATCGTCTCATCAGGCCGGATAGTTACTTTGCGTAGTAGGCTTTGTACGTCCTCGCGCACAATGCGCTCTGGAAGGTACTGCGCGGGGGAAACGTCGCCATCCAGCAGTGCGACCGCCACCATGTACGGCAGACTATGATCGGCCTCTTCCTTCGTGCGTACCTGTTGTTTGTCACCTTCTTCACCGCCACCGATGATGTGATACGCAACATCAAAAATCTCGACCTTGACGCTCTCAATCTCTTCCGGTCGCACATTTCGTGCCGCCCGCAATTCCAGCACACCCTCAAGCGCGGATTGCGAATGAAACTCCGCATTGTACTTCTTGACGTTGGTACGTCGCACGATTTCAAGGTTCTCCTGCGACCAGTCGAGCGTGAAATGTCCGGTGATGGCATCCATCAGACCTTTATTGCCTTCAAAGACTTCCATTGGCCCGGTGATGCCGCGCATGGCGAGGAATGCGGCGTGGGTAGCGCCAAAGGCCGTATCGGGATAGGCCAACCCTTTCCAGTTGGAAAGACTTCCCGTGCGAGTGACACGCAAGGCGTTGTAGGCCGTTCCACTAATAGCAATGGCATTTGCTACACCCTTCTGGTTAAGTCCCAGCGCCTTGCTTACTCCCGCAGCTACTGCATAGGCTCCCTGTGTTGTGTGATCGAAGCCCTTTGCTCGCACAGGGGCTACGTCTGAGAGTCGGCACTGCACCTGGTAGGCAAGGGCCAGCGCGGTTAGCAAATCCTTGCCATTCTTATGAGCGTACTCGCTGGCAGCAAGCACCGCACCGAGGTTATCACTGGGGTGACACGTTTCCTTTTTAGCGATGTAGCTATCATTGAAATCCAGGTAGCGTACAAGCGCCGAATTATAGAAAGTTGCACGGTCGGGTGCGGTTTTGTTCCCACCGCCAATCAGCGTGACGAGTGGATTTCCACCGAAGTCCTCCAGTTGCGCACGCAACATCTTTATTGGCGGTCCTTCAATCGCTCCAATTGCGCAGCCCAGCGCATCCAGTATGCGTATCTTAAGCTGCTGACGTGCCTCCTCTGAGAGGTCTTCATATGTACTACGCACGACGAAAGCCGCCAGTTGTTCAACCTGTGTCATATCTCTCTTCCTCTCTTCTTTGCCGTCCTGATTAGTATGTCCTGTAGAAAGTATAAGGCAGATTAGTTGATACGTCCAACACCTATTTGATATAATGTTGATATCAAGTTGAGATTAACTCGTGAAGAGGATTATGATGGAGTTCTACCAACTCACCTATTTTCTGGCGGCGGCACAGACACAAAACTTCCGTAAGGCCGCTGAATTATGTGTAGTGGCGCAATCCGCATTGAGCCGCCAGATCGCGGCGCTGGAAGACGAATTAGAGGTCGCGCTCTTCACACGCAATAAGAAACGTGTCAAATTGACTACAGAGGGAGAGGAATTTGCTCGCTATGCGAGAAATGCCATGGAGCAATTGCAGGAAGGTCGGCTATTGCTCACCGAGCTGCAAACCGGGCAGCGTGGCACTATCCTTATTGGCTGCATCGAATCGCTGGCAACAGCTTTCTTACCGGCGCTCTTTGCCTCTTTTCATCAACAATATCCCGATATACGGCTGAAAGTTCGCGTGAATCATACCGACGAATTGATTACGCTGGTCGAGCAAGGAGAAGTGGAACTTGGCTTGATTCTCGATCCTCGTCTGCAATCGGAGTTGCTGATTATCAAAGAATTATTTCGCCAGCCGCTTCACCTCCTCGTTTCAGCACAG
>DATGJV010000735.1:0-3607 GCA_035295005.1 Ktedonobacteraceae bacterium
GGAAGCTATTTTGTGACGATTCGCACGAAAGATTTTGAACCACTCTTTGAAATACCAGAATTGCGTATTATTGTGAATGAGATCTGGAAAGCTTTGCCTCAAAGATTTTCAAGCGTGACTCTTGATGAATTCATCTTCATGCCCGATCATGTTCATTTCATTATCCATATTGAGGGCAATGTGGAAAAACCCTCTTCATTGGGAGATGTAGTAGGAGCATTCAAATCGTTAGCCAGCGGTGCGTGGCTTCATCACATCAAAACTACAGGGATGGAACGTTCTGGTCGCGTCTGGCAAGGCAATTATTTTGAACGGATTATTCGTGATACTAGAGATCTGGAATGTACGCGCCAATATATTCGGGATAATCCTACCAGGAGAAAAGCAAAAAGAGGTTCAGCAGAACATCTCCAAGATATCAGTAAAACCACCAGGGCACCCGCAAGGGGAATGCCCCTACTATATACGAGGCTATTCGACCAACGGGGTCGTGTATAGTAGGGGCATTCCCCTTGCGGGTGCCCTGGTGGTGGTTGCGGGTGTCCCGGTAATTCCCTGCTGGTATCTACCCTAACGGCCCTGCAATAGACGAATCAGGATACAGTTCCAACTCTTGCTGTTCTGGTTTGACCGCAATAGAGCTGTAGAGTTCACTGAGGGCATGGGCGTTTGCTATCCAGCTGTGGTGTTCTTCGACGTAGGCGCGTCCCGCCACGCTCAATTTCTGGGCCAATTGTGGATCGTCGAGGACGAGTTTAATGGCTTCTGCGTAGGCTTGCGGCTCATCGGCGATAAGCAGGTGGGTGCCGTTTTTGACCTGGAGGGATTTACACGCACGCGGCGTCGCCACCATCGGCACACCCATTGCCAGTGCTTCAAGGACTTTATTTTGCATACCGGCTGCCACCTGTAATGGGGCAAGGGCCACGGTCGCTTTACCGAGATAGGGACGCACATCCGGCACGGAACCCGTGACGGTGATGCGCTCATCGGTACCTAAATCACGCACCGCCTGGGGCGGGTTGCTGCCAACGATGGTGAGCCGTACCTGTGGACGCTGCTTCCAGATCAATGGCAGGACTTCGCGGCAAAAATACTGGATGGCCTGTGCATTGGGGAAATAATCCAGCTTGGCGCAGAAGACCAGCGAGTCCTCCTCGCGTGAAGTTGCGAGCGGGGCAAAATATTCTGTATCTACGCCGTTCGATACAACGTGGACGTGCTGCAGATCTTTATTCTGAGCCATGAGATGATTCCTGTCATGAGCAGAGGTGATCGTTACTTTGTGAAAGTCCGCCAGTGCGCGAGGCTCGTAGCGCCTCATTTTCTGTAGTTCACTGAAGACAAACACCCTTTTCAACGGGTGCCGCACCGTACTGTATTGTTGTTCCAGGTAAGAAGAGATGCAGTCAACGGAATCATAGAGGCATGGGATAGATTCTTGTGCCAGCACTGATTGGAGCGCGGGGACAACCTTGATTAATTCTCCATGTACCACGTCTATCTGCTGTTTATGGATCACGTGCCGAATAGTATTAATAAAGGCGGGTGAGCGATAGTAGGCAACACGTAACGGCGTGAGCGTCGGCAAGGCTCGCAAGCAATTCGCATAGGCCCGCGCTTTGGAAAGAGGTACAAGATCAATTGATGAGCAATATTCGGAGATGTCTCGCGTCAATTCTCGCTCATACTCGTCACAAAGCAAAGAGACCAGCGAGACTTCATGGAACTTGCTCAGAGATTTTATGAAGTAGTACGGCCGTACACGTATACGCGACGGCACATAAGGGGTGACAAAAAGGATACGCATGGTTTGCTCCCTCGCGATCATATTAGTACTTCTGAGTACTATATTAATACCGTTGGGGAAATGTCTCGTTATATTAGTGTTGCGGTAATGTAAATGTTTGGACATTTCAGTTAAGAAGTCTTAACTACCCGCGACAAAGCACAGGTTTCTCATCATTTCGGCCTATACAGAAAAGAGGGTGCTGTATTAGCAAGCGAGTCGAAAGGTCGGAAACAACTTTGACGAAGTAGAAACACGATGAAACATGCAAACTTCGCTCAAAAGGAAAGCTGGTTATCATTTCATAACCATTTTTGAGAATGCATAACCACTTCTTAACTATTTGTCACTTCTGAAGCCAGTTAAAATTTGCTATGGTATCAGTGTCTCTAAGCGTTGGGCCGTCACAACCGTGCTTGAGAAAGTATTGTTCTGTTTGTATCAAACCAGATGAGGTCTATTCGGAAAGGTTGAATAGCTCAGGAACGGAAGTAAAGGATACATTTCAATGAAAGTAATAGTTCGCGCATCCATCCGGTGGTTCTGGGTGTTAATTCTGTGCCTGATAGTGGGTTATTTTCTTGGGAAACCAGTAGCCAAATTGCTACCCCCGACCTATCTGGCAACATCAACAATTCAGTTAAAATCAAGCGCGCATGGCGGTGGTCTTGTGAAATCAGTGACCGCTTACTCCTCGCTGGTGACCTCTGATGCAGTATTAGGAACAGTGCTAAAAAAGTACCCTGACCTTAGCGCGGCCACACTGGTGGGTAAAGGTCTCACTGTCGTTCCCACTACCGCTTCAGCAGACCTTCAGATTGAAGTAACGCTTCCCAGTGCGAAAGAGGCGGCCAATCTCGCGAATGACCTTGCCAATACACTTGTCTCACAACAAAATGCGGAAATCAAAGCGGAAGTTGCGCAGGAAATAAAGATCATCAGTGCCCGTATCACAACTGAGACAAATACTATCAATAACTTAAACCAACAAATTATCAAGACACCAACAACGGATACTGCGCAGATTAATCTGTATAATAGTGAGATTCAGCAGCAGCAGGGTCTCCAAACAAGTGACATTAAGTCATTGCAATCTTTGCAAGAAGAGCAACAACTGAATGCGTCCCCGCTCTCTATTGTACAAGCCGCAACGGCACCAAGCAAGCCTTCCTCGATACTTGGGCTCATCCCGTTTTCTCCTTTGCTTGCGTTGTTGTTGTTCGTCTGCGGACTGACTGCTATTGTTCTTATTGAGCGGCGTGCGGACCGCATCAATACAGCATATGCCCTACAGCAAAAGGCCAAGTTGCCCGTGTTAGGCTCGCTGCGTTGGATCAAATCATCGCCGCTCGAAGTACCATTACAGTCACTCAGCGCCTCAAAGCAACCCTACGCTGAAGAGTGTAAAGTTATGATGGCCGATATCCTGTTTCACGCCGAGCATGGGGGTGCCCATGTACTTGCTGTGACGGCGACTCGCCCGAAAGCAGGTACGAGTTCTATCGCGTCACAACTGGCGGCGCTGTTAGCACAGAGTAAACGCCTGGTATTGCTGGTTGACGCGAATTTACACGAGCCGGTACAGCATAAGCGTTTAGGCATTACCAACGATGCAGGATTATCAAGAATGTTGGAAGATGCCAGCGCACTCAAAATACATGGTGGACCCGGCGCGGAACGATTTCCGGCAGCATTACCTCAGCAGGTTGGTAGTGTAGTGGATGCGAACTGGGAGAGTTATCCCACGGGTCAAGTACCGAGAGTTCCTCAGCCGCGAAGTCACGCGGGCATACAGAATTCCAACGGACAAGCGTTCAC
>DATGJV010000736.1:0-2556 GCA_035295005.1 Ktedonobacteraceae bacterium
TAAATAACGCATTTAACAATCTAAGTATAACTGTCTTGCCAAAACCATTTGGCCCATGAATAATAGTTATCCGGTCATCCATATGAAATGGGATCGTATGATTGAACATGCCAAATAGATTTTTTACTGATATTTGTTTTATCCTTCTTATTTTTTTTTGCTCTTGCTGTTGCATTAAGATACCCTCGGCTTTCTTACAAAACAAAGGTCGCTCATTCTTCAAAACATCACGTTCATATAACCATTGTAACCTTGCTTAACTATACTGAACAAGTTTCCTCACGTCAATACGTTTTGTGGATTCATTAGAATTTCTCCAGATGCAGGTCTTAATAAAAGGGAATAGCCGCTCACCTTCCATATGTTGTACAATACTATCAAATTGATACTCAGTCATTGAGCAATGACAGACAACGGAGCGACTTCTATGAGCGGGGCAACAATCTATAACGAGATTCAGGCTTCTTTGCAACATGGCGAACGCATCGCGGTTGCCACGGTAGTCAAAACAATTGGTGCGGCACCATGTGGCGTTGGCACAAAAATGCTGGTGCGTGGTGATGGCACAACCAGAGGCACATTTTCTGGTGCGAAAGTGGATGCACAGGTAGCGCAGGAATGCATACAGGCGCTAAATGATCGGCAATCACATATTGCTCACGTCCACCTTGACCCCGATCAGGCCGTTGGCAGTTGCGGCGCGACACTTGAATTGTTCATCGAAGTGCTGCACCCGGAGCCGCGCTTGATTATCGCCGGGGCAGGTAATGTCGCACAGGCGTTGGCTCGTTTAGCGACTCAGCTTGATTTTCGTATTGTAGTGGTAGACGACAGGCGCGACCTCGCGGACCCGCAAGTGTTCGGTGACAGGCTGCAACTGACCTTTGGCGATATTCCGCAGACGATACGCGAGTTGGAACCCGACGAAGCAAGCTGGATTGTCATCGTCACTCGCGGCCATCACCTCGACAAAGATGCATTGCGGGCCGCGCTGGAAACCAACGCCCGCTACGTTGGTATGATTGGTAGTCCCGGCAAAATCAAAAATATCTTCCGCGACCTGCTCAAAGAAGGCATGCCCCGCGAACGAGTCGCCCAGGTGCATTCGCCCATCGGCCTCGATCTCGGCGCGGAAACCCCCGACGAAATCGCACTGAGTATCGCCGCCGAAATCTTGATGCTGCGCAAACAGGGAACGGGCGCGTCACTCAAGACGCTACATAATTTTATTGATGATGTTGCGGAACCTGCTGAAAGCATAAATTGATAGGCAGCAATACAAAACAATGCAGTATGTTTGCTGAAGGCAAGCATACTGCATTGTTTTGTATTGCTAAAAACCTACCTCACACCTCGAATGAAGCGGACCGTCACTGTCCCTATCAGACAGTAGGCGATGGACATGGCGAAGAGCAACTGGTAGCCGAGAATGGGATTTCCGGAGTGCGTGAAACTATCAATCAGTGGTCCACCAAGAATAGGCGCAATGACCTGCGGTAGCGAAAGCGAGATGTTCCAGACACCCATGTCGCGAGCATAGTGTTCTCTTGAGGGCAATACGTCGGCAACTAAGGCCCAGTCAACGCTGGTGTAGGCACCGTAACCAATGCCGAAAATGGCTCCCGCTATCAACACAATGGGCAGCGATTGCGTGATGATGAAAATGAGACCAACCGCCGCCATGAAGCCGCCGGAGACATAGACCATGCTTTTGCGTCCGAAGCGGTCGGAGAGCCAGCCGACGATGAGGGCGCTGACAAGGCTGGTGAGTGAGAGAATGATAATGAAGTTCGTCGTTTGTTGCTCAGGATGCGCCACCTTCACTGCGTCACGCATGTAGAATTGCAAGAAATCCTGCACAGTGTAGATACCAAGCATCATCACCAGTCGCGTCAGCAGCACCCAGGCAAAATCGGGCTCGCGGCGCGGCTTGAAATCGAACAGGCGCAGGATACCAATGGTGGCGATGAGTTCCAACACCACCTGCTGCACATCGCCGCCTATCTGCACGTGGCCGATATTGAGCAAGTTCCACAGTGACATCAGACCCCAGACAATCACGATTGCAACAAGCGTTCCCACAATATCAATGATTAAGGCGCGGGTGAGCCACGGACGACGCTCGTGCGATACGGTCGGTTCGGGATGTTCAGATGGAGCAGGTTTGGATACACGGTCAGGCGAGGGATCGGGCGCGATAAATTGGGTTCCTACAGGTGCCGTAGCTCCCTTCCGCTCTCTGACGGAAAAAATGGTGATGAGCATGAAGGCGACCAGTACAGCAATGATGATGCCGTAGGTGAGCCACAGGCCCTGCTGGTAAGCGGCCAGAGGTTTGCTGGCGTCAATAAACATACCGGCTAAGATAACGCCGCCGATGGTGCCAACAATCGAAAGCAAGCCCATCACACCGGAGGCAAGGCCGCGCTGCTCCACGGGGACGATATCGGGCAACAGAGCATGGAATGGGGCCGTCGCGGCGTTATTCGAGAATTGCACAATCACATAGGCGATTGCCAGCGAAGGAATATTGGGAGCAAATGCCATCCATATCAG
>DATGJV010000737.1:0-4907 GCA_035295005.1 Ktedonobacteraceae bacterium
TTGAGAAAGCAGCACAACTGCGCGACCAGATTATCGAGGTGCGTCGCTCAATGATCGAGTAGGGCAATAAAGAAGGAGCCAGTATTCGCAGGAAATCACCAGGGCACCCGCAAGGGGAATGCCCCTACTATACACGAGGCCACTCTGTAGGCCGATTCATGTATAGTAGGGGCATTCCCCTCGCGGGTGCCCTGGCCCCACAGCAGTCATTCACAGACCCTGTTGCTTTGCTGGACTGCTGCACACGTCTCCTTCTTGTGGTGATAAAATAGAAGCCGTTGGCCTTCATCAGGCTCATTGCAGAAAGGATATCCTATACATGCACCATAATCATGACCACACAGATACTACCGAACAGGGTCAGAGCAAGTATTTGAGCGGGGAGCGTATTCTCCCCCATCGCGTGCGCCCAAATATGACGGTTGCCGAACTGGTTGATGAGCAATTCCAGGCATATAACAGTGGGCGTTTGAACGAGGCAGCGCGTCTGTACGCGGAAGAGATGCTCTCGCCGGAGAAAGATGTGACAATCGGTCTCACAATGGCGGGTGCGCTGACCCCGGCAGGTCTGGGCGGCTGCGTCCTCACGTTGATGGAATATGGCTTTGTGGACTTCATCATCAGTACGGGAGCTAATCTCTATCACGATATGCATCATGCACTGGCAATGGCGCTGCACCGGGGCGATTTCCGCCTGGACGATACAAAATTACAGGAAGAGGGAGTTATTCGTATTTACGATATCCTGTTTTCTGATAAAGTGCTGCTCGACACCGACGCATTTGTCCGCGAATGCTTGAAAAGCCTGCCCAATCGCCCGATATCTACATCAGAACTGCACTATCATCTTGGTTTGCAGTTGCTGCAAGCAGGGGTCAATCCTGAATATTCGGTACTGGCACAGGCGGCACAGTGGAATGTTCCTATTTACACGTCGTCCCCCGGCGACTCCTCGATTGGGATGAATGTTGCGCGTAATGCGCTGGATGGCAGCATGTTAACGCTTGACCCACTGGCTGACGTGAATGAAACCACGGCTATTGTACATTCCGCGACCCGCAACGGCGTGATTATTCTTGGCGGTGGTAGCCCGAAAAACTTCTATCTCCAGACGCAGCCACAATTATGGGAGGTGCTGGGCATTCAAAAAGGTGGACACGATTACTTTATTCAGATAACGGCAGACGCACCACACTGGGGCGGTCTCTCCGGTGCGACACCTTCTGAAGCTGTCTCATGGGGGAAAATCAAGCCAGATCAACTCAATAGCACGGTCGTCATCTATGGTGATTCTACTATTGCTTTACCTTTGCTCACAGCGTATGCAGTCTCAAAAGCGCAACCTCGCCCACGCAAAGCATTATTTGCGCAACGCGAACGCTTACTTACAGAACTCAAAAACGCCTACGAAACTGGAAAAGAGGTGCGTCCTTAAAGCTGGAAGCGGAGATTTTCCACCTAATACGGAGTAAGGCTATATTAGATAGAACTGGCATGTTTGGTTTAGATGGAACAGTGCTGAGCATTAGATACAAGCATCGCGGATTGCCTACCCATTAGCTTGACAACCTAATGTATAATAACAATCGTGCGCAAAAAAAATTTGCGCCGATTGATTGAGGCAAAAAGCTACTGAGATGAAAGCTGGCATAGAAGCCACAAAATGCAAAGTAGCGCGAGTTGAACACCCGGAGGAGGTATGTTCGATGCTTGTTCATTTGATGTTGGAACTGTATGGTTGTGATCGGGAACTATTGAGCAATGAGCCATTACTGAGGCGCGCGCTGGATGAGTATCCTGCCCGCGTAGACATGGAGAAAGTCAGCCCCGTTCACCTGTATGACATTGAAACGTCGAATCCGTTGGATGCTGGCATGTCCGGCTTTGTGGTCATTGCTCAGAGCCATATCAGCATGCATGCATGGCCCGAATATGGCGAGGTGGATATTGACATCTGCTCCTGCAAAGAGTTTAGCCAGGAAGATGCAATCGCATTCGCCAAAGAGATATTCCAGACAGAAGATGTTGAGGCGCATTTTGTAGTGCGTGGTACACGTTCCTTGCGCCCGGAAACGCCCGACCCTGTGCGCTACGAGGAAGCAATGACCGCTCGTAACGCTCGATTGGCGGTGCGCTAAAAAGAAGGAGACAGACACTATGCCAGAATCGTTTGTGACCCAGTTTGGTGCGCCGGATGCTCCCTACTGTGACTCTGAAACGGCGCGTGTGACGATTATTCCGGCCCCGATGGAGTATAGCGTGTGCTATATGAAAGGCACCGAACATGGGCCACAGGCGATTCTGGATGCTTCCAGTCAAATGGAACTTTATGACGAAGAGTTGGATTGTTGCCCCATCGAGGTTGGCGTCTATACTCGTCCAGCCCTCGATTATCGCGGCATGGATCACGCAACCGCGTTGCGAGCGACCGGCGATGCGGTACGCGAAGTGCTAAAACGCGGCCAATTGCCGTTGACCATTGGTGGCGAACATTCGCTCTCCGCTCCTCCCATCGCAGCCGTCCGCGACTACTACCCTGACCTGACCGTTGTGCATATTGACGCACACGGAGACTTACGCAACGAATACGAAGGCACTCCTCTTTCCCATGCCTCTATCGAACGCCGCGTCGTAGATATGGGCATCCCCTTGACCGAAATTGGTATACGCAGCTTCAGTCCCGAAGAAGCCGAATTTATGAAAACGCGCCCGGACGTGGCTATCGTCTGGGGCTATCAACTGGCAAAAGGAACGGCGACCATGCCCTGGGAGCGTCTGAGCAAGCACACCTATGTCACTATTGACCTCGATGCGCTCGACCCTGGCGAGATGCCTGCCGTTGGCACACCTGAACCGGGAGGCTTGCACTGGTACCAACTGCTCGATCTTTTCCGCGAAATATGCCAGCGCACCACTATCGTCGGCATGGATGTGGT
The DNA here is from genome assembly GCA_035295005.1 of Ktedonobacteraceae bacterium. GTDB lineage: Bacteria > Chloroflexota > Ktedonobacteria > Ktedonobacterales > Ktedonobacteraceae > DATGJV01. The sequence goes on from DATGJV010000737.1 coordinate 2,937, forward strand.
CGAACTCTGCCCGATGGAGGGTCAGACCCGCGCCGATTTTCTGGCGGCAAAACTGGTGTATAAGATGATCGGGTACCGATTCGCTAATCTGAAGAAATAAGCCTGGTTTCGCGATAATATAAACAGGACATATTGAGAAAGCTCCTCCCAACTGCTTGCTATTTAGCTTACTCTACTTGTTAATTCACTTCAGCATGTTTTCTTTATGCTATTTGCCAGCGAGTTCGGCAACAATGGGAGCAAATGCTTCTGCATAGAGATCAGAAACGACAAAATAGGAGAAGCCATACTGCTCCCGTCGCTGTTGTATTTGTTCACTTATCTCAGGGGGAGTGCCAATAAAAACAGAAGGCATCTCCAGGAAAAGTTCGGCAGAGATACTATTCCATCCGCGTTCTTGTAGGAGTTGTTCGGCTCGCTGTCGCCGATGCTTAGTGAAGAGAGGAGTTATGACCATGTTTAATTCCAGTTCATGAAACCGCTCTCCTGCCGCCTGGCGTACCCACTCGACTTTCTGTGCTAATGTTTGAGGTAGGCGTTCGGTTATCTCCTCAGAAATGGTTCCGTCAGGTAGCGCCCTGGGAAGGATGCCCACAATATTGGCTTCTCTGGCTGCAAGAGCCAGCATCCGCTTACTTCCCGCACCAACCAGGATGGGAGGAAAAGGCCGTTGGTGCGATTTGGGAAATCCGCTGAGATTCGTCACACTATAATGAGTCCCACAAAACGAGAGTGGATGGTCCGCAAAGAAGCCCTTGAGGATATGGATAGCTTCCTCTAATCGGTTTACACGTACTGCCGGGGCATCGAATAGCATGCCGGCTTGTTCATACTCGGCCCGGAGCCATCCTGCCCCAATCCCTAATTCGAAGCGTCCTCCTGAGAGGAGATCAAGGGTTGCTGCTTCTTTCGCTAACATGACAGGATGTCTATAATCATTGTCGAGTACAAGGCTTCCAACGCGAAGTGTACTGGTAGCACCAGATGCAGCCATTAAGGCAATCAGCGGAGCCAATTGGTCACCAAATGGCTCCCCAATTATGTGATCGCGGATTAAAAATGTTGAATAGCCAAGTTGCTCTGCTTGCTGAGCCTTCGTGACCCATTCCTCAGCAGATTGCATATGTTCGCAAATAACTCCAAAACGAAAAGGGTGTGCATTGCTCATAAAGTGGATTCCTTTCTCTTCGCAGCATTTTCTTCAACGTTGTACTTCATCCATAACCCACTCAATACAAAACAGAATTTTGATGAAGTGCATCGGCCAAAACATTTCAGACAAGGATAACCTTGTTCACTTGAGTATAAAAGAAAGGAGCCACAAAAGCTCTCTGATTCTTGCTCTTGAAATTATTCCTTAGTACGTCAGACGTTCCAGCGTTCCCGCCAAAATGGTTCATCGCCTCGCCAGAAATATTCTTCTGGTCGTCCAGCTATGCCAGTATTTTTCAGAGTCTCACATAGTAGTGAGCTACCGCAACGGGGCGTGCCACACACAAGATATGATATTTGAGGTTGTATAGTTTTTCTCACTGGTATAACATTCATTTCTCGGCTACAATATGATGGAAATAACGGTAAATAACTGTGGAGATTGTATGCATACATGAAAAAATTCTATCTGGTTCTCTTTCCATTGCTACTACTCCTTGCTTCCTGTAGCACAACACCGTCGTCGAGTTCGACGCAAGGCACGTCCAAAACAACGCTATCAACGAATAATGGGACGATGACGTATAGCACCAGTCCGCAGGATGTTATCATACGCACTTTTTATGGTGGCGGCAATATGGGAACACTGGAAATGAGTCCAGATATCAGTATTTATGGCGATGGCACCTATCTTCTTGGCCCCGGTATTCAAATGCGCGAGGGACATTTGAGTGCTAACGCGCTGCAACAATTGCTGCATATACTGGTTGATAGTGATGGATTGCTCGGATTTCAACGCCAGCAATTTTATGATATTCC
>DATGJV010000738.1:0-8360 GCA_035295005.1 Ktedonobacteraceae bacterium
TCATCCTCTTCATCCTCCCCCTCGCCTTCCTCCACCTGTATGATTTCGCGGTGTCCGTTTTGCTTGACGCAGGCGTGGGGGCCACCATCCAGGGGAGTGTGGCAGAGGGGGCAGACAGGGCGACCGGAGGCCACGATGGCATTGATGGTGCCTGTCAAATCGTGCGCCTGTTGCTGGGAGAAGCGAATTGAAACCGCGTCCTCTTCGCGCACATGTGCGATGGGGTCTTGCCCGGGCTCCATAATGATCTCTATTGGCATGCCGGTGAGCATGAACATGGAGGCTCGTTCTTCATAGGTCAAGCCTATCTGCCCGACTTGAAGCTCGTGGTCGGGCGTAAGCGGGAAATTCGCGGGCATACTCCTGGTGGCACTAAGGCCGCCCACCGGGGCCTCTGTACGCAAAATCTGTCCCTCGCTAATCTGTGCGAGGGCGTGGTCAATCGTCAGCGAAAGGTTGATCAGGTATTCTTTCTCCATCCACATAATAACACTGCCACGGGGGCTGGCGGCAAATAGCCGGAAACGGCGTTCGCCCGGTTGACCGACCGCTTCAACGCCCAGTGTATGAACGGTTCCTAAATTTGCACTCATCTCTTCCCTCATCAATACCCACGTGCGGGGTCATACTGGTTACGCAACGGTTGCCCCGCACGGTAACGCCGCAGATTGTCGGCAAAAAGCTCGGCGAGGCGCCGCTCATAATGCACGCTTTCTCCTGAAATGTGCGGCGTCAGAATGACATTCGGCATGGCGTAGAGCGGACTATCGGAGGGCAGAGGCTCTTCCGCCGTAACATCCAGCCCCGCGCCAGCAATCCACTGCTCCCGCAATGCACGAATCAGCGCATCCTCGTCAATGACTTTGCCGCGGGCAATATTGACCAGGTAGGCAGTGCGTCGCATCGCTCGCAATTCGGATTCGCCAATCAGCCCCTCCGTCTCCGGCGTCAACGGCACCGCCAGCACAACGTAATCACTTTGCTGGAGAACTTCGTGTAACTGGTCAATCGGATAGAGTCTATCTACTTCGGGCTCTTGTTGTTCATCAGCCACACCTGCTGAACGGCGCGTCGCTATCACCCGCATGCCAAAAGCCTTGCCCAGATGGGCAATCTGCCGTCCGATACTGCCCAATCCAATAATACCAAGCGTCTGGTCTACCAACTCGCGCCCACCCAGGTTATACCAGCTTGAATTGCGCGGCCACCTATGGCGGTCCTGCAAGCGCACCATTTCGGGCCACGAGCGGTTGAACATCAACATACTGCCAAAAACATATTCGCTAATGCTGTGTGCATGAATACCCGATGCCGTAGTGATAATGATGCCGCTGTCGGCATTCAGGAGGCCGGTTGGACGCAAGTTATCCACCCCGGCCCCAGGAAATTGCAGCCAACGCAGGTTGGAAGCCAACTCACGTAGATTGTTTGGCACACTGTAGGCACAAAGAACTTCTGTTTCTGGCAAGCGAGCCAGAAAATCCTCTGTGCGCGTCACAAACACTGCCTCCGCCTGCGCAGCATCGCGCAATAGCTCCTGCGACTCTGGCGTAAACCGAAACGTACTCAATACTATATGATCATTTGACACGACGCACATTCTCCTTCGCATAGGTTGGAAACATCCCGCTTCCTTTTTGCTACTCTCAGTCTATACGAATCTTATCCCCCGTGGCAAGTACAGGTACACCTGGCCCAATATCTGCCGATAGTACATTATGCATAGGCAATAACATTTATGCATTGCTATACGATACCATAAATGGGGGGTTAGCAAAATTGGTAATAGTACGCCTGGAACATGACCTATGTCCCACTCGAAAGTTCAGTTGGACTACTGGAGCGTTTAGATATATATACATGGACATATGTGATTTTTCAACCCGTAGGGGCCGATTGATCGCGCCCACCGCCGATTTATCGGCTTTGGCACACATTGCCGATAAATCGGCGGTGGGCGCGATCAATCGGCCTCTACGGATGCAGGTGAAATAAGGATTTCTATGAGAACGGCCAACAACGACGCAACCAGAAGCGGCACAACGAAAGACGGGCCGGGAGCATCCATGCTCGGTTGGCGAGAGCTGACATTGCAGCGTGGCCCATCAACTTCTAAGCGGCGACGTCTGCTTGGCATTATGTGCGTGTTGCTCTTGATTCTGCTGATTTTCGCGGGTGTGCGCATCAGCACCGTTGTTAGCTCTACCGATGACCAGCTTACCGTTCAAATTGGCAACCAGCAGGTCGCCGTGGTTGATTTGCGCCAACACCTGCCTATCAGCCCCGAACTTTTCGGTGCCAACATTGGGCCAGCCATCGGTTCGAGTTCGCAGGATAAAGCAACCGGCACAACGTACTATAGCCCGGCACTGACATCCGGTCTCAAAGATGCGGACATCGGCCTTTTACGCTTCCCTGGCGGCAGTTGGGGGGAAAGCCATTATCTCTCGCTCGACCAACTAAAAGATTTCGCTACCCTGCTTGCTGAGGTCAATACCGATGGTATGGTGCAGGCGCGGCTCTCAGGGCCGATTCAAAACGATTTCCCTGAACTTACCTCTCTGGCGCAACGCGCCAGCATCGCGGGCAACTGGGTTGATTTTATGAATAATCCTCACAGCTACTTGCGCGTCGGTGCTTATGCTCACGTTGCCTATCATCCTGCCAGATACTGGACGATTGGCGATGCCCCCGATATGCTCATCAACCCGGCGACTGGTAAACTCTATACGGTAGCGCAATATGTGCAGGATTTTATCCAGTTCTCGACGATTATGCATCAACACGACCCCAATATCCTCGTCTTTGGGCCGGATATCAGCGTTTTCAATGGTCCCGGCGCAGGGCCAGCCGACGCCAATGGTCAAATGTGGATGGAGAGTTTTCTTAAAGGCGTGGGCGACTATGAGCAGAGTCATCCCAATCCCAAATTCCACCTGCTAGACGGCGTTTCCTTTCACCAGTACCAGTTCAGCACGGTGAGCAATAACCCTTCGATGCTGTTGAGCAGCACTGACCAGTGGAACTATCTGATACCGCAGTTGCACCAGGTGATCGGGCAATACCTGAAACGCGACGTGCCAATTGCCGTAACCGCAATCAATACGAATGCATCCGGTCAGCAGCCACCAGCCCAGGGCCTGGCGTCATTGTGGTGGGCCGATACACTGGCTACTCTGATGAATCAGCAAGTGGCTTACGCGGCATTTTCGTCGGCTTCAGGCATCAATGGTCCCTATCCGCTCTTCACCACACAGGGACAACAGCAAACGGCCATGCTGCGCGTCATGCAAATATTCTCACACTTGCAAGATAATCTGATACCGGTGCAAACGCAACGCGACCCGATAAGCTTTTATGCAACACAGGATGATGCGCATCAAACCATGAGTTTGCTGTTCATCAACAAATCGAACACACCACAACTGGCGCAAATTAGCCCTACGAATCAGTTTTTATCTGTGAGTGCGTGGCCGACGCTTAATATCAGCATCGCGGGCTACAGTATGGTTGTGATTACCCTGCAGCGCAACGGCGGTGCGGAAGCGTATAGTTACATTCCACCAACGCCCTATGACAACAGCATCACACCTGTGCTACAAACAGTGTGCGGCAACAAGTCAGACGCGCTGGCAAACAATATACCATGTTAGCAAAGAAAGAGCAGGAGTGTTTTTGAACGTTCTGGGTTTGATTTTAGAAGGTCTCTATCTCATCATAATCCTGGGGATGACGGTGCAGGCTATTTTCAATATTCGCCTGCGCCTCTATATCTGGGAAGTACCCGAACACGCCTGGCTGAATCACGCGCCGACGGTGTACCGCGATCCTTGCCTCTCGTTCACCATCATGCTGCCAGCCCGGCATGAAGAAGAGGTATATCGCGAAACGATTCAGAAAGTGTATGACCTGAATTATCCGAGCGAACTCAAGCAAATCCTGGCGATCTGCCGTGAAGATGATCCCAAAACGATTGCCGAGGCACAGGCCAAGATAGACGAACTTGGCGACCCCAATGTGCAGCTGGTCATTTTCAACGACTTCCCGATCAACAAGCCGCACGGGTTGAATCTCGGACTGCAAGTCTCACGTGGGGATCTCGTCACTATCTTTGACGCCGAGGATGAGCCACATCCTGATATCCTGAATATTGTGAACACCACAATGCTCAATGAAGATGTGGACGTTGTGCAGAGCGGCGTGCAGTTGATGAATCATAACACAAAATGGTTCTGCTTTCTCAATGTGCTGGAATATTTCTTCTGGTTCAAATCATCCATGCACTTTTTCGCCAATATTGGTATGACGCCGTTGGGCGGCAACACGGTGTTTGTACGCCGTGAATTGATGGAGCAACTTGGAGGCTGGGACGAAACCTGCCTCACCGAAGACGCCGATCTGGGAATTCGCCTCAACCTCTCGCACGCCCGTGTGCGTATCATTTACGATGACGAGTTTGTGACGCGGGAGGAGACGCCGAGTTCGATTGAGCAGTTTATCAAACAGCGCACACGCTGGAATCAAGGCTTTCTCCAGATTCTCTTCAAAGGTGAATGGAAGAAGCTGGAGAAGCTTCAGCAACGCTTGCTGGCTATCTATGTGCTGATGTTGCCGGAAGTGCAGGCGTTCCTGGCACTCTTCGTACCGGTCTCTATTGCCATGTTCTTCCTTGTCAAACTGCCGCTCTGGTTCGCGATGCTGACATTTTTGCCGCTATACTGCTTCATCCTGGCAGCTTTCATAGACCTGGCGGGCTTGCACGAATTTCTGAAGGTTCATCAGCGTCCCTGGCGCTGGCGCGAGCCATTTATTCTGCTGCTGGCCTTTTTCCCCTACCAGTGGCTGTTAAGTATTGGGGCGTTGCGAGCAGTGTACCGGCACATTCGCGGCACATCCAACTGGGAAAAAACCGCCCACATCGGGCAACACCGCAACGTTCAAGGGCAAGGGGAGCCACAACATGGAGCATTTCCCCTCGCGGGAAGCCGAAGATAGATTGAGTAGTGAGTGGAAAATGACATCCAATCAACCGATACCTGACCCATCACAACCGAATACATTTGCTCCTCTTGACCGCAAACAGGAGGCGCAGGAGAAACCACCAACCCCTGTCCCGTCCGCTTATGAAAACGCGGAGCCGGGACAGCCGGGTAGTAATCTCAACGTGAGAAGAGTAGTGCGCCCGGTTCACGGCCAGGAAGGGCAAAGCCATACCACGCCGCAAGGAAACATGGTGCCGCCTGTTCAAGCTCCACCTGTGTCAGGGGTCAAAGAATCATCGCCACTCATTCGTCCCGCATTCCCTGGGCAATCGTCAACGGTTCCACCGGCACCAGCGAATACGAATAATAAAGGTTTGCGTCTCAGGTCTTTCGCTTCCAGCGGCATTGATTTTCTGCCTACAACCAACTTACCCGTAGCCGACGATAATAATCGCCAGCAGCAGAAACAACCTGCTGGCAATAACTCGACTAACATACAGTCCCAACTGTCCCAACAACCGCAGCAATCTCCGCAAGTGCAGCAACCGTATTATCCGCAGCAGCCTTACGCTGCCGTTCAAACAATAAACACTGCCGCACGGAATGTATTGCCTGTGACTCCTCCCGAAGGTGTACATATTCCGGCAGGGGCGATACGCTCGGTAATGGAAACGCAAGCCCCTTACGGACAGGGCGAGCATGGCCCCCAGTTGGATGGGAAGCATGTCATTTTGCATCGCGCTACTAATTTTTTCGTCGCGACTGTCGCCCGTCCGGGGATAGCAATGCCACCATTGCGCCGAAGGAGCGGGCATACATCAATTTTACCCGCTTACGCACCGCAACAGCAGCAACGTGTTGTCGCCAGCGATACGCGCATGCTGCCGAAAGTCGGGCCAATCAATCCAATGTCGCCACAGTCTATTCCCTTGCCCCGGTGGGTAGAGGCCCTTGTAGTGATGATTGGCCTCATCGCTGCTGGTATCGCGCATGGCTATAACATGTTTAACTACCCGCAATATGGACTTGATGAAGGCACGTATATGTCGAGTGCGTGGGCCATCATTCATGGTATGCTCTCACCTTATCCTTACGGGTATGGGCACCCTCCTCTCGGCTGGATACAAATCGCGACATGGGTACAACTCACCGGCGGATTCTTTACTTTTGGCGATGCCAACAACACGGGGCGCGTTCTGATGATGTTTTACGCGGTTGGTTCCACACTGCTGGTTTACCTCATCGTGCGTCGTCTCGAGGGCAGTCGGATAACGGCGTTGCTGGCAATGATGATGTTTTCGCTTTCACCGCTCTGTATTGCGTATCAGCGCCTTGTGCTGCTCGATAATATTGCAACGTTCTGGCTGCTGCTCTCGCTTTACTTGATTGTGGTGTGTAACAGCCGCTTGATTTTTATTGTCTTTGCCGCCATCGCTTTTGGCTGCTCCTTGCTCTCGAAAGAGGTGATACTACTCTTCTTTCCCGCGATGATCTACGCGGTATGGCTGCACACAACAAAATTTCAGCGCAAATTCGCGCTGGTGGCTTTCATTTACTGTTTTGTTGCTATTGGCTCATCCTTTATCCTGATGGCAATCTTGCGCGGTGAACTCTTTCCGCCCGGCTGGTTGCCCTGGGATACACACCCGCACCTGAGTCTCTTCACAACCTATCTGCAACAGGTGCAACGCGGTCAGACACAGGGCAATCTGTTCGATACTATGAACAACTGGGACACACAGGACGCGCTCTTTATTACCCTGGCGATTGCGACCACGATATTCAATCTGATTGTGGGTCGGTGGAGGCGCAAGTCGCTCTTGCTCGCGCTACTTGCCCTGAGCTTCTGGACACTCTTCTTGCGCAACGGGATCATCTTCCCGTTCTATATTATTCCTTTGTTGCCACTGAGCGTCTTCAATGCGGCAGTCGCAGTCAATACCGTGATGCGCTGGTTAAGCAATTTCTTGCGCCCCTTGCTGGCAAACGTGAGGCGCTTAGATATTGCTCGCGCTATTGTGGTTCTCGGTTTGATTGGCATCCTTGTTGTGTACGATATGCAACATTCCGCGACCATCTTCACACAAAATCTCACAGTTTTGCAAACAAACGCGCTCACCTGGGTACGCAACAATGTGCCACATAACGCGGTCATCGTTATTAACAGCTACTTCTACACCGATTTGCATGAAGAGGGCGGCGCGGGCGTTGGCAATGGGACGCCGTTCCAACACGCTGATATTTACTGGAACGAGGCTTATGACCCGGAACTGCACGATGGTCTGCTGAACAATAACTGGGATAATATTGACTACATTGTCACCGATGCACCCATGACCTACGATATTGAACACCTGGGCGGCAATATGAATCTTATTAATGAGGCGCTGCAACATTCGTTCCTGCGTGCCGATTTCCGCCCGAATAAGTACGATTGGCAGGACGCCATTCAGATTTATCAGGTGATACATAAGAATACCTCATCAATCAAGCATACTGCACCTACGATTTTTACACAAACACAACATGCTATTACACAAGGCACCACCGTTCCAGGGTACCCGCAAGGGGATACCCCTACTATAGACGGTGTCACCGTCTATAGTAGGGGTATCCCCTTGCGGGTACCCTGGAATCTGGGATAAGGGGTCAAGGAGGATAAGCTATGATAACAACACAACCCGATACGCAGACTATCGCCATCACGCGCACATTTGATGGCATCGAGACGGCGGCTCACCGTATTATTGAGCAGGTTGGCGGCATGCAGTCGGTGCTGCGCGGCGCGAAAGTGGCGGTTCTCAAACCCAATCTTGTGGCCGGTCGCAACGCTGAGACTGGCTCAACCACCAGTTTTGCCTTGCTCAAGGCCGTTGCCGAGGAGGTACAGGCATGTGGAGCAGAGGCTGTCCTCTGTGAAACGCCTGGTACCGAATTTGACCGTGAAGCGACGTATACAATCCTGGGGATCGAGCAGTTCTGCGCTGAGAATAACATTCGCATCCTGCGCGTTGACCCGGAGGGGGGAACAGAAGATTGGGTCGAACTGCGTCCCGCAGGGGCGAAAAAGCTGCGGCGTTTCCATATTCCCCGTATTCTCAACGAGGCGTGCCTCATCAATTTGCCCGTTCTCAAGTCGCACGTTGTCTCAATCATGACGCTGGGTATGAAAAATCCAATGGGTATTCTGCCGCGCCCCGACCGCCGCGCCATGCACACCTTCGGCATTGACCAGAGCATAGTGGATATGAATCTAGGCATCAAACCAGACCTGACCATTATTGACGGCAGTATGGGACAGGATGGCGAGGGGCCGCTCTACGGCGATAAAGCCAATTTGCAGGTTCTCGTCGCGGGCCGCGATAGCCTGGCCGTAGA
>DATGJV010000739.1:0-2639 GCA_035295005.1 Ktedonobacteraceae bacterium
CAATGGATTGGCTAATTGACATACCAGTATCAACATGTACTTTGAGCCAGTGAATGATTGCGATATCTCTTTCAGAATACAAACGGTAGTCGTTCTGTCCCCGTTCGGGTGAGAGAATCATATAGCGACGTTCCCATGCTCGTAATGTTGGAGCAGCTATCCCTGTCTGCTGTACAACCGCCTTCGTATTGAAAAGTGGAACATCTGAGAACTGTTCCAGGTCGAGCCATTCAGCATGTTTGTCTGGCATATTGATATTCTCCCCCCATCTATTTCAATAACAATACTATAGTACAACTTAATGGTCAACCGTTTGTATCCTGTTTGTCAGGCATGTCCTGGCACCTCTTCTTGTCAGATAGTTTGACGGCCTCTTTTTAAGATGCTTGCCACGCAAATTATGGGTAAGCGCGTAATGCGATATGTGTTCTTCGTATGGAACAAAAAGCATGTGCAGACACACCTTGTCATTTTGGTTCATCAGTGTTATATTTATGTATATGGTTTGTATAAAGTTTGTACATGGTATAGGGAGTGATATTGATGGCAACGATGATAGTTTCCGAGCCTCGCCCTTTCCTTTCGGAGTTGGTTGAGCAGGAACTTATTGAAGCAACTACTGAACAGCATGAAATAATAGAGACTGAGGCAATATCTGAACAAGATATGCTTGTAGCCCGCGCATTGAGCGGAGATACAGAGGCATTTCATGCTATTTTCGATTACTATAATGGATTGATGCTGCGAACCGCGTATAGTATTGTAAAAGATCACGATCTGGCAGAGGATGCTGTGCAGAATGCGATCATCCAGGCGTGGCAACATCTTCCCAGTTTGCGTGAGGCAGGTGCCTTGCGCTCATGGTTAATGCGTATTGTTGTCAATCAAAGCATCAACTTTAAGCGACGCATTGCCCGCTCGACGACATTTCTTCGCCAGGCATTTGCCGAGCAAGAAACGAATCTCGCGTCACAGGTTGCGGATGATGCAAAAGGCTGGATAGAGGGCCAGTGGGATCTTGCGCAAGCCATTGGAACATTGCCGACGAAACAGCAAATGGCAATCACCCTCCATTATTACCAGGGAATGACGTTACCAGAAATGTCTCAAATGTTGGATATATCAGAAAACACGCTCAAAAAGCGCATTCAGGCGGCATTAACGAATCTGCGACATTTGGTGCGGGATGTGAGTGAATTGAGATGAAATTACGTCCTTGCCATGTCCTCTATCGCCAGGCGACTGGTGATAGCGGCGGAAAGCAGGACGCCTGGGATACCTGCTCCTGGATGTGTTCCGGCTCCTACAAAATACAGGTCATCTATCTGGCTTGAACGGTTGTGGGGCCGGAAGTACGCGGACTGGAAGAGCGTTGGCTCGATTGAGAATGCTGCCCCCAGGTGGCTGCGTAGTTCAGAGGCAAAATCGAGCGGTGTAAACGTATGCTCGGTCACGATGCTCGCCGCTAATCCTTCCAACCCACATTTTTGCTCCAGAAATTGGATAATCTTGTCGCGAAATGCTGCTGCTTCACGGTTCCAATCAACGCCATGCGCGAGGTTGGGTACAGGGGCCAACACGTAGAGACTTTCACAGCCAGCAGGTGCCATTGACGGATCAGTTCTTGTTGGGGCATGCAGGTAGAGCGCCAGGTCTTCTGGGAGGCCCTGACCATCGAAGATATCCCCTATCAGTTCTCTGTAATTCTCAGGCATAATGATTGTGTGATGGCGTAATTGCTCATACTGACGATTGATGCCCAGGTACAACATGAAACAACTCATAGAATAGCGATATCGTTTAATAGGTCGGGTGAACAGCGCGGGGCGGTATGTTACAGGTAGCAAGTTGAGGGATGTCGAGGCCACATCACTATTCGCGATCACTACATCCGCGTGAAGCTTCATCCCATCCTCCAACCGAACGCCCATCGCGTGGCGATCTTTGAGCAAAATACGCTCAACAGGCACACCGCAACGAACTTCACCACCGAGAGAACGAAAGAGACGTTCCATTGCTTCAACAAGTGTGTACATGCCGCCGGGCGCGAAATGTACGCCGCCCAGCCGTTCGAGATAGGGGACGATGCTATAAATGGCACTCGCCCGGAAGGGATTGCCACCGATGAAGAGCGGATGGAACGAGAAGACCATACGTAGCTGTGGATTGCGGAAGTAGCGTGAAACATACGAATAGACGCTTCGTTGTGCGCCGACGTGTACCAGTTCAGGTGTAACACGCAGTAGCTCACCCAGCGTAAGATAGGGTTGATTTGCGAGATCGGCAAACGCACGCTCATAGATATGCTGTGTGTCAGCAAGAAAGGGACGATATCCTGCCACATCACGTGGCTCGAATTTAGCAATTTCCGCCTCGTCTTCTGCGGCAGTTCCCCAGTAGTCGAAATAGCGCCCATCATGAAAATAGATGCGATAAAATGGACTGAGCGGTAAGAGAGCGATGTCATCCTTGAGATTGCGACCAGCGATAGCCCAGAGATCTTTCAACAGGTGTGGTGCGGTAATCAGGGTAGGCCCCATGTCAAAGGTGAAGCCGTTATCCTTCAACTGGTAGGCGCGGCCACCTAAATGTTCGCGTGCCTCAACAATTGTGACTATGTGACCGGCTGCCTGCAATCG
>DATGJV010000740.1:0-3658 GCA_035295005.1 Ktedonobacteraceae bacterium
ATCAGTAAAGGTTGCCGGTGTCCGGCCTCTTTGGCGATGCGCTGCAAAGAGGATGTCAGTTCTTGCATCTGTTGTGCGCTCTGGATATTGCGCTGAAAGAAAATAACGTTGCCAACGTGGTACTTCTGAATCAGGTCAATGATATCCTGTGAAGGAGTGGTTTCGTGAAATCCAACAGCCAGCACCTGACCAATTTGCTCTTCCTGTGACATCCCCGTCGTGTAATGCCGTATCATTATGGAGCCTCCTTTTTGAGATTACCTGCTCTTCTTCCTTATCTAACACCATGAATCACTTCCAGCTAGCAATATTATAGCAAATCCTGTCTAGTGGTATAGACATCTTGACAAACAGTCCAGAACAAGGTATATTTTCTTCATCAGCAAAATGGAATCCGTAAATCTGTTGATATGATGCATATCCTGGTCAATTAACAGGCGTGAGTTGCTAGAAAGGAGTTCGTGATTCATTGCATTCAACTCTGTTAAGTTGGATGAGGATTGAAAATCCCATGTACTACAGTTAGGAGGACCCATATGGCACTCAACTCTTCCACCCTGCCAGGGAAGACAGGGAAGATCAAACGTGTCCCGCTATTACTCAGTTTTATTGTTCTCTTATCACTGGTATTCACGGCCTGCGGCGGTGGCAGCAGTAGTCCCACCACCAGTAGCAAGTCAATTTTGAAAATTGCCGCCCAATCCTACGATTTCGCGCAATCCGGTTTCAACCCGTATAACGGCCACCCGAATGCTGGTGTGCTGGGCCTGGTTTACGAAACGTTGTATTTTGTGAACGTGAATGATGGTTCGTTTACCCCTATGCTGGCGTCGAGCTACCAGTGGAATAGCGACAACACACAGGTGACATTCACGATTCGTCAGAACGTGAAATGGAACGATGGCAAGCCGTTCACGGCAAACGATGTCGCGTTTACCTTCAACTTGATGAAGCAGTATCCAGCAGCAGATGGGCTGGGTGTCTGGAATTTCCTCAAGAGTGTGACCGCGCCGGATGCCAACACCGTCGTGATGACCTTCCAGAAGGCGTATCCTCCCGTGTTGGTGAACATTGCCGGACATGTGTATATCATCCCGCAACATGTTTTTGCCAATGCTGGCGACCCGACTCAATATCTCACCGACCATCCAGTCGGCACAGGTCCTTACACATTGACACGCTACCAGACAGATGTCGCGGTATTCGACAAGAATCCCAGTTACTGGCAAGCCGACAAAGTGAAGGTTGACGAGATTCGCTTCCCGGAGTACAAAGACAATGCGACGCTGGAACTGGCACTGCCGAAGGGCGAAGTTGACTGGGCCGGCTACTTTTCGCCGACGCTCCAGCAAGACTTCATTGCGAAAGACCCGACGCACAACAAAATCTTCATGGATGCCATTAACCTGTACTCGATTTGTGTGAACCAGAAAGACCCACAGCTTGGCGGTGCGGCTGGTCTGCCAATTCGCCTGGCGCTGAGTACCGCCCTCGACCGCAGTCAGATAGCGCAGCAGGCGACGGCTGGCCTGGAACCTCCAGGAAGTATGACAGGTCTGGTGCTGCCGACCGCAAATAAATGGCTGGCCTCACAGTACGCGAACCTTTCAACGACTGCTGATGTCACTGCCGCTCAGAAATACCTGACCGATGCCGGTTACACCAAAGGTTCCGATGGCATCTATGCGAAAAATGGCAAGCGTCTGTCGTTCACGCTGCGCAGCGTTGACTCCTATTCCGACTGGAACGCTGCGGCGCAATTAATCGCGTCACAGGCGAAGGCTGTTGGCATCGAGATCAAGAATGTGACCGTTGGTGAGAATGATTATTACACCTTGCGCACCGATGGAAAATATGATTACCAGATGCAGTTCTGTGGTATGGTTGGCGGCCCCACGCCGTACTACCTGTACAACCAGTACTTGAACAGCAACCAGATCGGTCAGGGCAAGTTCAACTTCATGGCATGGAACGATCCCACCACCGACCAGTATCTGAACCAGTATGCTTCAAGTACCGATCCAACTGTGCAGATGCAAGCGATTCAGGGTATCGAGAAAGTCTTCGTCGAAAACCAGCCATTCATCCCTCTGTGGACGGGCGCTGACTATGACGAGTACTCCACGCTGCATTTCACCGGGTGGCCCGATCAGAGCAACCCGTATGCCAGTGGCAGCCCGAACACTGCCCCTGACTACGAGCAGGTAATCCTGCACCTGCAACCCGTTTCGTAACCGTTGTTGTCGAACCCCGTAGGGGCCGGTTGACCGCGCCCACTGCCGATTGATCGGCCCGTCCTGCTTGCCAATCAATCGGCAGTGGGCGCGGTCAACCGGCCCCTACAGTATGTCGTCAAGTCAGCAGAGTATATGCATATAATAAGACGTGAAATAGATTGATTGATTTTCAAGACAAGCACTTTTTTGTGAAGAAGGAGCAGCCCGATGCGTCATTTGCTTCGTCGCATTATGTTCTATATTTGCGCGGTCTGGGTAGCTGTCACGCTTGATTTTTTTATCCCGCGCCTGGCTCCCGGTGATCCCGTTGCAGCCATTGTGGGGAAGATGTCAACAAAGGGGTACGTTACGCCTGAGATGCAGCAGACGCTGGCGGCGATGTTTGGATTGAATACCCATGACCCTCTGTGGCTGCAATATCTGAAATATCTGAATAACCTGCTGCATGGCAACCTGGGCAACTCTATTCAATATTTTCCCACGCCAGTAGCAACGGTCATAGGACAGGATATCTGGTGGTCGGTCATGTTAGGCGCGGTGGCTGTATTCATCAGTTTTATGCTCGGCTGTTTGCTGGGAATCATTACCGCGTGGAAGCGTGGCTCGG
This sequence comes from Ktedonobacteraceae bacterium, assembly GCA_035295005.1. GTDB lineage: Bacteria > Chloroflexota > Ktedonobacteria > Ktedonobacterales > Ktedonobacteraceae > DATGJV01. Next base: position 2,845 of record DATGJV010000740.1, read on the forward strand.
TATTTGATACGGTACTCTCGCCATTGATGAATTTTCTCTCCGCTATTCCCTACTTCTGGCTGGCGTTGCTCAGTCTCTTCCTGTTTGCCTATTTGCTCAGCTGGTTCCCGCTCTCCGGCGGCTATGATTCGGCGGATATTGATCCCGGTTGGACGTATGATTTTATCAGCAGTGTAGTACAACATGCGTTCCTGCCTGCCCTGACACTGGTCATTTCCTCTGTGGCTGGCTGGATGCTGACAATGCGCAATTCGATGATTACAACGCTGTCAGAGGATTACGTACTGATGGCGAAGGCAAAGGGGTTGAGAGGTGGTCGAGTGATGCTCTGGTACGCGGCAAGGAACGCGATATTACCTAATATTACCGGATTCGCTATCGCCATCGGAGCGATTGTAGGCGGCCAATTGCTCACGGAAATGGTATTTTCGTATCCTGGGATTGGCTACGCGCTGTTTCAGGCGGTAGAGCAACAAGATTATGCGATGGTACAGAGCATTTTCCTGATTATTACACTGGCGGTGCTGGGAGCGAACTTTCTGGCGGATATGCTGTATGCCTTCCTTGATCCACGTGTACGCCAGGAAAGGAGCGCGTAGCAATGCAACTTCAGGAAATACCGGGTTCGACAAGCGCAATTCCGGCAACGCTCCTACCCAATAAACAGCCGCATATTCGGGTGATGCGCACGTTGCTGGTCGTGTGGCGAGCAATGACATCCAGTCGCAAGGTGGCAGTTGGCAGCTCAATTGTGGGCTTCTTCATTGTGGTTGGCCTCTTCGGACCATTATTTATACCCGGTGATCCCAACGCG
>DATGJV010000741.1:0-4397 GCA_035295005.1 Ktedonobacteraceae bacterium
ACAAAAATTGATATGTTTTCATGCATGCACCTCTTCTAAACCTGTTTGCAATAGATGATAAAAATGTGACGCGGCGTTGCTGGCAAGAGATTTCCTATCGCCATGTTCAAGCATGCGCCCATGCTCCAGAATCAGTACCTCATCAGCACGCTGGATAGTTCCCAGGTGGTGTGCAATCACAATGCCAGTACGCCCCGCCAATAATTTGCTCACCGCTCGCTCGATAAGTTGTTCAGTGGCAGGATCAAGGCGTGATGAGGCTTCGTCGAGAATGACGAGGCCAGGATTGGCGAGAAAGACGCGAGTGAAGGCCAGCAACTGTGCTTCACCTGCCGAGAGTCCTTCGCCATCCGAACCAAGTTCTGTATCCAGACCCAACGGCAGCGAACGATACCAGCCCATCAGCCCCAGGTCATCCAGCACCGCCAGGATACGCTCATCAGGAATGGATTTATCAAAAAATGTCAGGTTGTCGCGCACAGTTGCATGGAACAACTGCACATCTTGCGTCACCATACCAATGTGTCGCCGCAAATCGTGCAAGCGTGCTTCCTGCACTGCTACGCCACCAACGCGAATCATGCCTTCCTGTGCATCGTATAACCGCAGCAACAGGCGGGCCAGCGTCGTTTTGCCGCTACCAGTGCGTCCAAGTACGCCTAACACGTGGCCTTCTTGCAGCGTAAAAGACAGGTCGTGCAGCACCGCCTCTTGTTTTCGGGCAAGGGGAGAAAATTCACCTGTATAATTAAAAGTGACTTGCTCAAAGGCGACTGACAATGCTCCCTCTGGTAGTTGCGTTCCTATACCATCCTGTATCTTTGGTTCGGTGTGTAGTAAGCCGTTGACGCGCTCAATGCCCGCTCCTGCTCTTTGCAAATCTTGCAATTGCATGCGTATCTGTTCCAATGGCTGCGTGAGCAGATTGGTGTAATAGAAAATGAGGTAGATGGTGCCAATGCTTGTCGCGTGCTGGCTCCAGAGGTAGGCACCGAGCGCGAACGAGAGCGCATTGCCCAGAGCAAACAGCGTCATGGTCGTCATGCCCATCGAATAGCTTGCCAGACTGGCTTTGCGATGAATGGGCAACCAGCGCCGCAAGAACAGGTAGAAACGCCGCATCACATACAACGTCGCGCCATTGGCACGGATATCCTCCGTCCCCACCAGTTGCTCGCCGATGAAGCTGAAGAAGTCGGCGTCCATCTGGCGATCCTTTACCCAGAGCGAGACCGCCAGGCCGCGAATACGCAACAAGACCAGCAGTGCCAGCAATGCGAACGCGCTTATAGACAGCCCGACGCGCCAATCTATCTGGAAAAGCAGCGCCAGCACTCCCAATAGTAAAAGTGTATTTGCCAGCAAATGCACCGTCAGTTGCGAGAAAAAGTTGGAGAGTGTATCAACGTCCCCATCAATGCGTTCAATCAGTTCGCCAGGCGTATGCGCCTTGTGAAACGCCATGTCCAGTCGCAGACAGTGCGCGATCAGGTCGGTGCGCAGCGTATTCGTCGCCGTCCAGGCGATATTTTCGCTAACATACGTCGCCCATACCGACGATCCCTGGTTAAGCAAGGCAATGCCAATGAATAACAGACCCGCCAGCAGCAACGGCGCTGTCGCGCTACCCGCCAGCGCCGTGTCAATAAAGTAGCGCAAAATCTGCGGATTCACCAGTTGCAGACCCACGCTCGCGAGCAGCAATAGAAACAATAACAACATCCTGCGCCATTGCGGCCTAAGATACTGTAACAACAACGCTTGATATGATTTGAGCGGAAGACGCATCTCGCATTCCTTTCAGAAAAATGGCAAAAAACAATGGAGCCACAGGTGAGAGAGTACACCCGTGGCTCCAACATGTGTATTGGAATACTAGACAGCCATTAGCCGCTCATCCAGTCGCAGGGCGCACTCATACAGGGATTTGTATGATTCAGCGTAATCATATGATGATACATCTTTGACATAATGCATGCGCCCCTTTCGTTGTTGTTATCGCGAGATTACCACAGTGGGTAGGGGACAGTCAACCTTTTTCAACGTATATTCGCCTTTATTGCTACATGTTCTCGCAACCACTGCTCGAACTGGTCGGTCGCGGCTTCTATGTCGCCTTTTCGTTGCGTTACAGCCTCTATTTGTCTGGCAATTGCCAGAGGTTCGCCCGCAAAAAACAGGCCATTCAAACGCAAGAAAACGTCGCATGCGGCGAAAGCAGTGCGTTTATTGCCATCCATGAACGCTTGCGAGATGCCAACCGTGAGCAAAGCACTCTGGCGTATGATATCGGCATTACTGTAATATGCCGCCATTTGTGGCCGCATGATGGCAGATTCCAGCAATCCTTCATCACGCAAGGGTGAAGGGCCGAGACCGAAGCGTTCCATCATCAATTCGTGTAGCGCAAGCACATCAGCTAAGCTGAGAAAGTGAGTTTCAGCCATACAAATTAATTCTCAGCGAGGTAGCGATACGCTGCTTCATTGCGTTTCCAACTCTCTTCAAATGCCTCGCGTAACTCTGGTGAGGCAATGGGACGCATTTCCGCTGGTCGCACCTCGACTGCCAGTAACTGACCCTCTTCCAGGTGTTGACGTTCTATTTCTTCTTTTGGAATGGTCACAACATAACTGTTGCCCACTTTACGGAGTTTTTGCCAGATCATATGCTGCTCTCTTTCGCTCATGACGTATATATAGTATATACATATTATACAATGCATCCTTCAGGCTGTCAAATGAGTAATCACCGTCCGCTTGTTGACAAAAACCCATCCTTCATTAATATGAACTGTAAAGGGTTATGTGGAAGGGAAGGTCTGAGAGTATGGTTGACAGGGCAGAGAGGCAGGGCAGGCCACGGGCAACGCAAGAGGTAAATCTGATAGGGCAGGTGTTGGGCGATGGCGAATATCCCATAGAGGCGGTGCTGGGTCAGGGTGGTATGGGACGTGTTTTCCTCGCTTCGCATGCAACGCTGCTCATTCCCCTCGCAATCAAGCAGGGACGTGCGGATGCGCCCATTCCTGAAGTGGTTATTGCCGAGCTAGACCGCACCTTGCACGGTGAAGAGCGGGGACGCCACACCGTCAATAAAAGAGTCACCGAAAACGATTTTCCCAGCAGTGGAGGTATGAGTACCGACCGTTTCTTGCGCGAGGCACTGTTACTGGCACGTCTCCAGCACCCATCGCTACCCGCACTCTACGATTACTTCTTTGAAGATGGCTACTGGTATCTCGTCATGGACTATATTCCGGGTCCGACTCTGATGAGCTACCTGCACAAAGAGGCACCCTTGCCGCCGCTCGAAGCCCTGAATTATGCCATGCAACTATGTGATGTGCTGGACTACCTGCATAAGCAGACGCCGCCGGTGATTTTCCGCGATATCAAGCCCGCGAATATCATTCTCGCGCCTGATGGGCGAGTCATGCTCGTTGATTTCGGCATCGCCCGTTATTATAAAGAAGGGCAGTTGAACGATACCACGGAATTTGGCTCGCCGGGCTACGCGCCACCGGAACAGTACCAGGGTGAAGGGCAGACCGATGGGCGCTCAGACCTCTACAGCCTCGGCGTTATCTTGCATGAAATGCTCAGTGGACAACATCCCGTCGGTATCGGTGGAAAACTGGAATCGCTGCATTACCTCAATCCCGGCATCTCGCCAGTATTGAGCGGACTGGTTTCCGTCGCGACGCGCACCGAGCCGATGTATCGTTTCCAGTCGGCCCACTCGTTTTTCCGCGCTCTCGAACACACTTACAGTATCGAGGAGCGTCGTGCCTATGAGCAACACGTTCTGGCATTTGCACATTCGACGGAGCTTGCGGCAGACGAAGAAGAGCAGTTTGTGGCTCCTTTAACCAGCACATTGCAGAGCGCCTCGCGCATTTCTCAGCAAAGTGCCAAACTCCAGGCACAGACCCGTTCTGCTTTGCAAGAGGCTCGCCGCGAACGCTTTGATAAAGGACATTCCGAAGTTCACCTGGCTTCCGTTGATGAGAGCCTGGAGCGCCGCATCCATCTGGGTCTGACTCCAATGCCTTTTCCCTCTGTTCCAGTTGAGCAGGAGCAGGTTTCTCGCACTCCACAACCTTCTAACCCTTTATTTCCATCACGATCAGTTCGTTCATCAGCACCTTCCAGACCGGCGCGTCCAGCACCTTCTTCGCTTCCTCCTCGTTCGCCCCGCACTCCGCGTCCCACACATGGAGTACGCCGCGTTGTCCAGACCATATTTCTACTTGCACTGGTATTGTTCCTGGTCATGTTCTCGTTGCTCGCCTATAACCATTTTTCCCACAATAGCACCTTCAACAATGGAGCAACCACCGGTACGGTTGTCACCACTTCGCCACACGAGATAACACCGATCAGTCCCACGGGACC
>DATGJV010000742.1:0-4493 GCA_035295005.1 Ktedonobacteraceae bacterium
AGAACTATTAGCACTACCACAAACATGCGTGAGATGCTCATTCAGCCCATCATGACGGGAAACCATCATTCCGAGTCAGATAATGAAGCTATTTTGCAATTTGAGAGCGTGCAGTACCGGTATAGCCCATCTTCTGAAGAAATCCTGCACGGCATTTCCTGTGACATCCGACGCGGAGAAACAATCGCGCTGCTTGGTCCCAATGGCTCAGGCAAGACAACGCTGGTCAAGCAAGCCCTGGGTCTGTTGCGTCCTCTAAAAGGCGCCGTGCGCATCTATGGAGAGGACACACGAAATCTTAGCGTCGCACAACTTGCGTCACGCATCGGCTACGTCTTTCAGAGTCCTGGCGCGATGCTCTTCGCGCCAACGGTGCAGAAAGAAGTGCGCTTCGGGCCAGAAAATTTGCACTTCGCAGCCGAGCGCATAAAAACAGTCGTGCAACAGGCCGAAGATGCCTTGAACGTCGCACAATTCGATGATCGTTCGCCGTTCTCTCTCAGCTTTGGACAACAAAAACGAGTTGCCATTGCTTCGGTGCTGGCAATGCAAGGAAAAATCCTGTTGCTCGACGAACCTACGGCGGGTCAGGATTATCGCTCGTACATCTCTTTTATGGAATATTTGCGCACGTTACCGGAACTTGACGCGCTACTCTTTATCACACACGATCTCGATCTTGCGTTACGCTTTACGCAACGCATCCTTCTGTTAAAAGATGGCAACCTTGTGGCTGACGGTCCACCATTACAGGTGTTAGCCGACCCGGCGTTACTGGAGTCATGCAATTTGCGTCCCACCTCGTTGCTACACTATCTACTTTCCGAACAAAATGCTGTCGCATAATTTGCACAACAGCGAAAGGAGGTTTCAACCCGGCATTTCTTACGTATTGTTCAATCCACCTGTTGTCAGAAAAAGGAAGGTTCATTATGGCAGTAACAGAAGGACGGGAGCGTCTTTCCACAAAAATCTGGAGCATTGGAGTCAGCCAGATCGTGTTTATGGCACTGGGCGCTGCACTTTATGGCGCTCTCAGCTATCTCACCAATATCCTGCAACTCCCTGCTACCAGCAACGTGTCGTTTCGTCCCGGTATTGTTATTCCGTTGTTTTTTGGCGCGGTTTTCGGCCCCTGGGTTGGCCTCTTCGTTGGGGGCGTTGGGAATTTAATGGGCGACTACATTTCCGGCTACGGCGTGTACTGGAACTGGGACGTGGGGAATGGCCTGATCGGTTTCGTCGCAGGTCTCGCGATGTACGCGACATGGGGATATTATCGCTCCGGCAAAAACATTGCTATAGCCGATATTTTCGGCGTTATCGGCGTGATTGTGGGCATCGCTTTTGCCGCTTACACCGATATGTGGCTGCTCAAATATACGTGGGCTGCCGCTACAGGCAACTTCATTCCGGCAGCGGTTTCGGATATCGTCAACGGAGCTATCCTCCTGCCCATTCTCCTTTATGCCTATAACGCGGCACGAAGGCGCATGGGACGCGGGTAACATTCTACTAAACACAACCAGGAAAAGTGGATATGTCCACTTTTCCTGGTTGTCACTGAACCTGTGAGAGATATGTTATGCTGATAAATTTTCCATACATCCAACGAAACTCGTTTGTTCACAGGCTTGACCCTCGTGCAAAATTTCTTTTGCTTTTTGCCTATGGTTTTGCCGCCGCAGAAACATCGAACTTCTGGTTCATGTTTTTTGGCTTCGTGGGCGCGGCTATTTACTATTCACAGGCCCATCTCAAGTGGTCAGAAACAAAACGTGCCTGGATTATCATTATTATTCTCAATATAGTCATCGTCTTCGTCAACTATTTCCTTTCTGGCGGAGCCGTTGTGCAGGGCGTTGACCTCACGCATCAACACACGCTCTTTAGCATCCCTTTCATTGGTTTACGACGACAACTGCTGTTTATTGGGCCAGCACCATTGGTATTTAGCGTCGAAAGCATTACGTTTATGATTACTCAGGGTCTGCGCAACTTCGCCATCGCCTTGCTGGCAGTTCCCTTACCGTTTACAACCGACCCCGGCCAGCTTGGCATTACATTCAAGCAGATGGGCATTCCCGATAAATTCGCCTACGCGATTGACCTTTCGTTTCGTTTTCTCCCCACAGTTGCACGCGATTTCGGCACAACGCTTGATGCCCAACGAGCGCGAGGCTTTGAAATTGACAAACTGCGTGGCGGCATCTTCAGTAAAATCGCTCGCCTTGCACCAATGGTCGTACCGGTCGTCATCGGCTCGGTGATTGGCGCGGAAGATATTATCAGCGCCATGGAATTACGCTGTTTTGGCATGGGAAAACGCAGCTGGCTCACGGAACTCCATGCCCGTCGCGTTGACAAAGTATTCATAACGCTCACTATCGCTGGTTTTCTCGTTGTGACCGCCCTCAATATCCTGGGCAATTTCTACACGCAGGGCTTTTTGCATGTCTTACACACGCAAGGCATTCCTCCGTTTCTGGCTCCATGATTGCCATTGTGTTTATGTGACAATTTGTAGAATAGTTACATCAATTGGCACACAAGCACATTTGAATGGCAATTTAATGGCTACTTGACAGATGGGCTGTATTTCTCTACAATTGACGTGGGATACCACGGGGTTAAACAACGTTGCACAGAGAAAAGGCACGTCACATGGGAGATAGAATCGGACAGCAACTGGGCAATTACCGGCTGATTCGCTTGCTTGGCGAAGGTGGCTTTGCTGAGGTATATCTCGGAGAGCATATTCACCTGGGAACAAATGCCGCAATTAAGGTTCTGCGTACTCAGTTGGGAAGCGAAGACGCGGGTGCATTTGGTACCGAAGCCAGAACGATTGCGCATCTGGTTCACCCCAATATCGTGCGTGTGTTAGAATTTGGCATCGAAGGAAGAACGCCATTTCTCGTGATGGATTACGCACCCAATGGCACATTGCGTCAACGTCATGCGAGAGGAGCCGTTCTCACACCTGCGCTTATCCTGCCGTACATCACACAGACTGCCGCGGCCCTACAATATGCACACGATCAGAAATTGATTCACCGCGATATCAAGCCGGAAAATATGTTGCTGGGACGCAATAACGAAATTTTGCTCAGCGACTTTGGCATCGCCCTTGTCACACAAAGCTCGCGCTACCAGAACACGCAGGATGTCGTAGGAACGGTCGCTTACATGTCGCCCGAACAGATTCAGGGCAAGCCACGACCCGCCAGCGACCAGTATGCTCTCGCCATCGTAGCTTACGAATGGCTCAGCGGGGATAGACCATTTCACGGCTCCTTCACCGAACTATGTACGCAGCACATGTTTGCCACTCCTGCACCGATTCGCGGGAAACTGTCATCGGTTTCTCCCGCAGTGGACCAGGTGCTGCAAATAGCACTCGCGAAAGACCCGCATCAGCGTTTCGGCAGTATGCAAGCCTTCGCCAATGCCTTCGAGCATGCAATCCAGGCGGGACGAGTACCAGATATAGCGTCAACACAATCTCACCAGCGTACAGAAAAGGTTGCGCCGCCTCCGCATACACAATACGCACCACCGCCTCCGCCTCCCATAGCGGGCGGAAATTACCCACCATACAGCAATCCCTCCGGTAATTATGCCGGGAATGCAGGTGGCCCAAATTATAACAACGCATATGGCTATGCAACTGGTGGGAGTTATGTACCTGCGCAGCAGATGAGGCAACAAAAACCGCAGAGGCATCCCTGGAGTATCGGGAAAAGAGAAATTCTTGCCGCCATCATTGGAACGCTCATTTACGGGATTCTTGAATATATTCTTGATGGGCAGGTGATGAATTTTAATTCCTCTATCAACACCCCGTTTTATACGTTTTATATCAATGGTATCGCCACAGGTATTAGTCCTGGTACCATCTGGGCTGATCTCGTCTTTACCATACCGCTCTTTCTGGCCGTTGCTTTTGGACCGTGGGTAGGGATGTTCGCCATTGGCGTTGGCAGCTACCTTCCTGATTATTTTTCTCATTACATTCAAACTTTCAGTGTTCCGTGGTACTGGTATCTCGGTTATGTTCTCATGGCCCTTATCGCCAGTATCGCTTATATGCGGGCAAGAGGACGCAACAAAGCTGGAACACCCATCTTCTCTGCCATCGTCTGGACTATTCCTGGGCTTGCTATAGGAAGTGGTTTCCCTTCCTGGGTGGATACGCAAGTTTATCATGCTACCTCAAATTATGCATGGGGCGAATTTATCTACAGCACCCTACCTACAGCAATCGTCGTAATTGTTGTATTTATCATCAGTCTATCCATCTTCAATAGCTCGGCGAAAAGTAGCCAGCAAAGGCAAGGATAGCGTTAAATTGGTGATACAATGATATATCACTACAAATGAAGACTCTATGGCGGTCACGCCACCAAATAGATAAAGAAGGCGCAGGTATGACACTATGGCAGACCGTGCGGGACAACAATTAGGGAACTACCGCCTCATACGCATGATCG
>DATGJV010000743.1:0-5063 GCA_035295005.1 Ktedonobacteraceae bacterium
GATTCGGGGTAGACGACATCGCATCTGCGGTGAAGAAGTTGTCGGACAGCCCAAATTGCTGCGCGTAGTCCCAGTACGTGGGAATATCGGATTGCTTGTACTGCACCTGCCCCCTGTACGAGAACTGGTTCATCTTGCCACCATTAATGGCAGCGAGTTCCGCGGGACCCGTATGATCAAGATCATAACTCACCGGGTTGGGAGCCTGTGGTTCTGTGATGCCGTTCACGCCCGGAAATGTGCCAAAAAAGTTGTCAAAGGTGTGGTTTTCTTCCATGATCACCACGACATGCTTAATGGGTGAACTTGTCTTTCCTGGCGCATCGGGATGCACCTGAGATGCAAAAGAGCTAGAAGAAAAGGTCAGGACAAGCAACAATAAAAGGGCCAGCACGCTAAATACGCTGCGGCGTTTGAGCAATTTCATAACGGTTTGTTTCCCCCATGCATTCCAGATGCAGAAAGCACCACAGGATAGCGGCACAAAGAGGCACAATGCTATCCATTCCAAAGTATGTTACTCACATGACAAGCTGCTATGTTATTCGTAACAAAGCAGACACTATTATAACAAAGGATGAGATTTATTTCAATCCTTCTACACAGTCTGATTGAACTGATCCGGGTCGTCGTCGTGCGATGGCGTGATGATAGTCCCAGGAGGTACAGGTTGAGCATTCACTCCAACATCAGGTCCAACGTAGGAACCGGGGGCAAAGGGATCAGCCCAGCTTGCTACCGGATTCATAGCGCCATCACTGAACACAAACGAGAAGGTATGGCGGCCATCGGGGAGCCGCAAACTGACTTGAAATAACGCACCATCTTTGTAACTCCCCGACATATACTTCATCGGATAGGAACTTTTTTGATCAAGCCAGAGCAGCGCACTGGTCGGCGGCTCGTTCTGTACGTTCTGATAGAGAACGCTAAAGGTGAACAGGGTGTTTTTGCTACCGCTTGTCGGCGAGACTTTGCCATTGCTCATGAGAAGTGGAGAAATTAATGGCTGTTCCTTACCTGCGAAAGCCACCTTCCCTGTTCCATCGTCGAAGGTGAAATTTGTAAAGTGGAAGCCAACAGAAAGTATCGCCTTGTAGCTGAAGGTCACTTGTTGTCGCCAGTTATGACTGTCTGGCTTCATCGCATAGGCACTGCCATCAATGTTCACATTCGCAAGAGTTGGGGCCTTTCCAGATGGCGAGGAATAGATGGCCGTAAAAGTGGCGGGATGTCCGGACAGCGTGGTTGCTGGTGATACATTTGTTGTGAAACTGAAAGGCGCAACAACAGGCTCGCTATAGTCGGATATGTTTTCCGGTGCCGTATCGGTCGTACCATCAGGAGCAGTAAAGGTAAAATGCGTATGGTGATGACCGGGAGGAAGTGTTGTCGTATACGTATACACCGCGCCTCCAGTGGAACCACCACCGGAAGGTTTCATTTTGTAAGGTGTGCCATCAATAACCACTGTCGCCACCTTTGCTGGCATAGCTCCTTGATAGATGATGCTAAAGGTGATAGGTTGTCCAAGCCCTGCTTCTTCTGGTTGAATCGATCCCAGTGGATCTCCCTTGCGATATCCTCGTGTGGGAATGTATAACAGCGGGGAGGCGTCGGGAAGCGGCTTGACAATAAATGGGGGCCTCGGTTTCTGCGAGAAATCGAAGAAGTCCATCAAGTCGCTGGTCTGTTTGAGTGAGTCGCGCTGGCCCAGGTTGGGCAAGTGCCAGTTGTCTTCGATGAACGTATCGAAAGAGGCGAATTCTCCCTGTTTATGGCTGATCGTCCCCTTTGGAGTGTACGGGGAAATCACGATGAGCGGGGCCCGCAATCCCAGCCCGACTCCATCGAGAACAGGCGGCGTCACATGGTCATAGAAGCCACCCCAGTCGTCCCATGTCAGGAAAATAGCCGTGTCGGACCAGTACGAACTTTTCATGATGGCGTTGATTTGTTCCGCGACCCAGTTCTGCGCAATTTGAATATGAGCCGGTGGATGATCGGAAGGGTCAGCACCGGGCGGCATTAACCAGGAAATAGTGGACAATTTTCCCGTCTGCACATCACGAATAAACTGGCTGGAGTTGTGTACATCATTGGGAGATTGGTAGTAGGGTCGTAAAAAGAGTGGTGCGTCCCAGATATCATTCTGGCTGTAATATTTCCAGCCGATACCGTGGGCATCAAGGATTGTTGGCAAACTACTCATATCATAACAGGGATACGACCAGTAGTCTTTTCCCGTCTTTGAACGCGATTGACTCATTGTATTGGCAGGTGATCTGCACCCGCTATTCAGGGAAGTTCCATCATCACCACCCGTCTGTCCCGCGATCATAGCGAGATGATTCGGAGTAGATGACTCTGCCACAGAGGAGAAGAAGTTGTCGGACAGCCCAAATTGTTGCGCGTAGGTCCAGTACGTAGGAATATCGGATTGCTGGTATTGCACCTTGCCCCGGTCTTGAAACTGGTTCATCTTGCCGCCATTAATGGCAGCAAGTTCAGCGGGTGCGCTATGGTCAAGATCAGCACTTACTGGACTGGGGGCATGCGGCTCGTTGATCCCATTTACTCCCGGAAATGTGCCAAACAGGTTGTCAAAGGTGTGGTTTTCTTCCATAATTACCACCACATGCTTAATGGGTGAACTCGTCTTGCCCGGCGCATCGGGATGCACCTGAGATGCAAAAGAGCTAGAGGAAAACGCGACTACAAGCAACAAAAAAAGGGCCAGCGCACTAAGTACGCGGCGGCGGAGTAAAATCATGTCTGTCTATTCCCCCATAATATGGCAGATTTGGATGGCACGATACTATCCATAATGGAGCGTACTATCATAACGAGTCACAATAGTATCTGTAACGAGGTAGATTCATATTATAACAAAGATATGGCTGACTTTTCAATCCTTTAGTACTTCGCGCATATATTTGCGTAGTTCTGGAGCAATGTCGGGGCGTTTGAGTGCATAGGCAATCGAAGTAGTCAGAAGGCCAAGCGGATTGCCCGTATCATAGCGCACGCCGGTAAAACGTAGGCCATAGCACTGGCCCTCCCGCGCCTGCATCTCAATGGCATCGGTAATCTGAACCTCGCCGCCTTTGCCGGGTGGTGTCTGTTCCAGGAGAGCAAAGATATCCGGTGTTAAAATATAGCGACCGGCAACTCCTAAATCCGATGGTGCTTCCTCCAATGCAGGTTTCTCAACAAGATGCGTGACCTTGAAAACATCTTCACCTAACTCCTGCACCGATACAATACCATACGTTGGGATAATCTCCGGCGGCAAGGGAACCAGTGATAGCACGGAACCGCTATACTGCTCATGAATCTCCATCATACGCGGCAAACAGGGCGTCTCTGATGCGACAAGGTCATCGCCCAGCATAACAACAAATGGCTCGTCGCCCACCAGTTCTTTCGCGCAGAGAACGGCGTGTCCCAATCCAAGTGCCTCTGGTTGGCGTACAGACGTATAAGTTGCCATCGTCTGCACGTGGCGCAGTTCCTCTAATTCTTTCCGCTTCCCCTTGCGCTCCAGGGCCGTTTCCAGTTCGGGAAATATATCAAAATGGTCTTCGATACTACGCTTGCTGCGGCTGGTCACAAAAATAATCTCCTCGATACCAGCAGCCACGGCCTCTTCGACAATATATTGCAGCGTCGGTTTATCAACCAGCGGCAACATCTCTTTAGGAATAACCTTGCTGGCGGGCAGCACTCGCGTTCCGAGGCCGGCTACAGGCAGTACAGCTTTACGAATGGACATCTATTTCTCTTCCTCTCCTCTATGTTTGACCACCATTCCCGATGATCCTGTTATTATGTATTGTATGGGATAACCATGCATCCGGTCAATCAGAAGCATGAGCCGTCACTTCACCGCGCTCCATATCGTCCAGCAATCCTGCTCCACTATCTCTTCGCCTTCATCATCCTTGAATTGCTGCCGGATATAATTCACAAGCTCGCGCAATTCTTCGTCAGTTAGTTCATGTAGGATGGAGCGTCCGGTGCGACCCTGTAAATCTGCGGCCAGGGTGTCAATGTCCGGGTAGATGGCACGGGTCTCCCATAGTTTGCGTTCCTCGGCTCCTTTGAAACCTGCATGAAGCAGAGCGTTAACAACTTCCTTGCTCTCACGCCGACGTGCTATCTCGGCGTCTTTTAGTCTGGGGAAGCGGTCGAAGAAGTAGCCGCGAATGTTGGTGGTACTGCCGGGTTGCAGACAATCTACAGGCGTGCGGTCTTGCACGATCAACATACCGCCAGGTTTGAGAAGACGGTGTGCCTCTACAAAACAGGCTTCCAATTCGTTCGATGCGAGATGATGAATTAATGCACGCTCTAGAATGATATCGGCCTGTTCATTGGATAAGCCAGTATTCAGAGCATTCCCAACCATAAATTCTATATTGGAGTAGCCGGAGCTATGCTGTTGCGCCCCCTTGAGACCCTCTGCCGAAAAGTCTATCCCTGTGACATGGGTCGCGCCCATCTCCGCAAGCGCCCGGCAGTAGATACCGCCTCCACAGCCGATATCCAGTACCTGTTTGTCTTTGACATCAACAATATCTCGTATCGCATTGATCCAGGAAGAGTCAGCCTGACGCATTGTATAGGTACAACGATTCTTTTCATCGTGGAAATTGATTGACATGGTTTTCTCATTCTCCTCTCCTTTGTATTATATGCTATCATCCGGTTGATTGGTTGCACACAAAAACGCTCCTTCATCAGGCTGTAGCCTGATGAAGGAGCGTTTTTGTGTGCAACCAATCAACCGGATGATTTACATCATTCCGCCCATGCCACCCATACCACCCATGCCGCCCATACCGGCAGCAGCAGCATTGTCCTCTTCAGGAGAATCGGTGATGAGCGTATCGGTCGAGAGAACCATCGCGGCAATACTGGCAGCGTTCTGTAAGGCGGAGCGCGTCACTTTCACCGGATCAACGATACCAGCCTTGAACATGTCTACGTACTCGCCCTTGAGCGCATCGAAGCCATGACCGCGCTCACCGGAGCGCACGGCATTGACCGTTACAGCACCA
>DATGJV010000744.1:0-3089 GCA_035295005.1 Ktedonobacteraceae bacterium
CTTGCCCAATCGCATGACTACTTCAACCGGCAAAATGCTGGCCCAGGAACGCTACGATTACATGAAAGCGTTCTTCACACGTCTGCGCAACGAGGTTGAAGGCGAGCTATAAAAACAACTTTTAGGGGCACCAACACAAAGCGTAAAATAGCCTTTACACTGGCTTCGCTGAATATGTCACAAATACCCCTTGCGGCTCTGTACGCACGCTACTCGTACAATAGGTGAAACCTGCGGGCAATTTACTGGTATTGACCTGTATCTGCGAATTAATCTGGCTTTCAAACAGCGTAGCAAAACTCGTCACAGGAATACCACCGAGATCAACGTGCAACACACGCACATGAACCTGGCAGGAGGCCACGAATGGCTGGATCACAATGGTAAAATGTTTGGTCGTCCCAATTCCTAACACAGTTATTTGATCGTCACCGGTAATGTTCGCCGAATCACCACTGGCTAGCGTCACTTGCACATTTTGAATGTTCCCCGGCAATCCAGACGATTTCAGCGCATTACTCACCAGATGCGTAATATACGTTGTGCCAATCTGTACAACAATATCACTTGTACCCGAAGCAGGTGGGTTGGCAACCACTGGATTATCAGGGGAAATGGCGAATAGTAGCACAAAAATGCCAATTATACCGCAAAGCAAACCAAGCAAAAACAAAATACAGGCAATAAGAATACGCCCTATTCGGCCTCCCATCGAAGCACGAACAGTATCAAGACGCGGCTTATGAGGTGTAGAAGATGAAGTGGATTGCGACGCTAATGGTGCCGATGGAAAACGACTTTCAGAGTCCATGAATCACTCCTCGATTATTGTTGCGTCTATATTACTCTCTCTCATCCAACAGTGCAAGATGTAATTTCTGTTTGTGCACATTGCACAATAACATATTGCTCATTTTTAGACAAACTATCTGTAGTAACATCTCGGCTGCCGATGTATGCTAATAGCAGAGCAAATTAGAGGCACCGGGCAAAGTATATCTTTGTTCATTGTGCAACATATCCAAATTCAAATCAGACAATTCAGGCGATGTAGGCCAATATAACCCGACACCGTTGCCGGGATACTATAGACAAGGAGATATCCAGACATGACACCCGATGAAGTACTGCAATTTGCCAGCGAACGTGGCGCGAAGATGGTAGATTTCAAATTCGTTGACCTCCCCGGCACATGGCAACATTTTAGTGTTCCATTACGAGAACTCACAGAAGAAACTTTTATTGAAGGCAAACCGTTTGATGGCTCCAGCGTGCGCGGCTTCCAGACCATTAACGAAAGCGACATGCTGATTGTTCCCGATCCCAACACCGCTATCATTGATCCTTTTATGGCCGTCCCAACCTTGAGCCTTGTCTGTAATGTTGCTCATCCCGGCCCAGGCACACGCAAACAGCCATACAGTCGCGACCCGCGCTACATCGCCAAAAAGGCGGAGGCATACCTTCGCTCAAGTGGCATTGCTGATACCAGTTACTTCGGCCCAGAAGCCGAGTTCTTTATCTTCGATAATGTGCGCTACAACTCAACCGCGAATATCCAGTACGCCGAAGTAGACTCCGATGAAGCCCCCTGGAATAGCGGACGCAACGGTACTGCCAACCTGGGACATCGCATGCGCACAAAAGAAGGCTACTTCCCCGTTGCCCCCAACGATACCCTTCAGGATGTGCGCAGTGAGATGGCATTGCTGCTGGAAGAACTGGGCATTCTCGTTGAGGCGCAACATCACGAAGTTGGTGGCCCCGGACAATCCGAGATTGATATCCGCTTCAATAGTCTGCTCAAAACAGCCGATAACCTGATGATGTTCAAGTATGTTGTGAAAAACACCGCTCGCAAACATGGCAAGACAGCAACATTCATGCCCAAACCCGTCTTTGGCGATAACGGCTCTGGTATGCATGTCCATCAAAGCCTGTGGAAAGGCGAAAAGCCGCTTTTCTATGACGGTGAAGGCTACGCCGGTCTCTCACAACTGGCCCATTACTACATCGGCGGTCTGCTTACTCACGCACCTGCTCTGCTGGCAATTGTTGCTTCAACCACCAACAGCTACAAACGGCTTGTTCCCGGTTATGAAGCACCTGTCAATCTTGTCTACTCGAAAGGCAATCGCAGCGCGGCAGTGCGTATCCCATTAACAGAATGTGCGTCAGCCAAGCGGATCGAGTTCCGCCCGCCCGATCCGACAGCAAACCCCTACCTGGCTTTCTCCGCTCTGCTCATGGCTGGCCTCGACGGTATCCGCCGCCGCATTGATCCAGCAGAACGTGGTTATGGCCCGGTTGATCGCGACCTTTACCACATGTCAAGAGAAGAGCTTAGCGAGATTGGTTCCGTCCCAGGTTCCTTACACGAGGCACTGAACGCGCTTGAGGAAGACCATGCCTTCCTTCTTGAGGGTGACGTCTTCACTACCGACGTTCTCGAACACTACGTCGAGTTCAAACGTGGACAGGACGATGAAGTACGCATGCGCCCCACTCCAATCGAGTTCTCGCTGTATTACGACGTGTAGTTTTGTCAGACAGAGAAGAAAAATCCGCCGATGGTTATCATTGGCGGATTTTTCTTTACCCGGTCGAGGGCCTCACACTTTCGTTTTCGTGAGCGGCAGAAGTTCCTCCGTCTGCTCGCGCTCAGCAAGGTATTGTTGCAGTCGCTCCTCCCCACGTGGGCTTACCAGAAACGTCAACACATCACCGGGCAGAATCACGACGCTGCCACGGGGAAATAGCAATTCGCTTTGCCGCCGGATAGAGACCACAAGACATTCATTGGGCAATTTTGCCTCACGTAATGGGCGACCAGCAAGTTTCATGCCTGGCTCAATCGTCGCCTCGATCATCACTGTACCCTCTACCAGTCCTCGCATGCGCCGGGAATCTTTCATCAGCGTTTCACGATAGGCATGTACAATGTCAGCAGCCGTCAGTATACCTACCACGTGCTTACCTGCAGCGGTAGCTTCGACATCTATTACCGGCATCCAGCTTACCCGGTGACCTGTCAATTGTTCAAGCGCCTCATCCAATGTCTCATCAGGATAGGCTATCAGGACATCTCG
>DATGJV010000745.1:0-2787 GCA_035295005.1 Ktedonobacteraceae bacterium
GTATCAGCCAGGGAAGATTATCGCGGATATCAGACGTTGACATCAAAACGATCAAGCGGATCTACCGCGATCCGCTAACCATTGTGACGACTGAGACATTAGGCAAGATAGCTAAAGCATTAGGGATTGATGCCAGCGAATTGATAGAGAGTGTACCGGACTAAACTGCTTTTTACACATTCGCAGGGCAGTATACCTGTCTGTGACAAACATTGTACTAAAGACGAACACTGTATGATACAGCAGAAAGATTCGTAAATAATAATGGGCATGGCGCGTATGTACACGCGCCATGCCCTTCCAGTTCACATCAGAGCCGGTTATTGTTTGATTGCCGAGTAGTGAAGGCCAACTACCCCTGACTGGAACGACTTTGCTTCCAGTAGCTTCAGTCTTGTCCAGGCTTTGAGGTCTTGAAAGAGCGGAATGCCACCACCAAGGATAATTGGATTGAGAAAGAGGCGGTATTCATCTATCAAGTCCAGGCGCATAAACGTATGGGTCAGGCTGGGGCTACCGAAAATCATCAGGTCGCGGCCAGGCTGTTGTTTGAGTGATGCGATTTCTTCCGCAATATGGTCTTTCACCAGCCGCGTATTGTTCCATTCTGCACCGGAGAGCGTTGTTGAAAACACGATTTTGGCGACATTCTCGACCCAGCGAGCATGCGCAAGATCGCGTGGCGCTGCATCCGGGTCCGTAAGAACAGTCGGCCAGTAGCTATACATCAACAGGTAGGTGGCACGTCCATAGAGGGCCGTGTCCACGTTCCTGAAGAGAGCGTCAACATAGGGATTCAGTTCTTCGTCCACGATAGCCCACTCCAACTCTCCGTTTGGTCCTGCCGTGAAGCCATCAAGTGAGACATGCATAAATGCAATGACTTTCCTCATAGTCTACTCCTTGTATTGAGATTATTGGGAACCTTCAATGTTGCTATGATAACACCGCAAAGGGAGCATGTCTTGAACAAAATGGACAGCTACTTCTGCATCCTTATCCCGGCGATTTGAGCAGGCGTGTACCCTATGTAATGCTTGAGTGATCGAGTCATATGCGACTGATCGGCATAGCCAGCCTGATACGCTGTATCAAGCAGCGAAAGGCCCTGCTCAAGGAGAATCGCAGCCTGATTCGCACGTTCGATCTGCGATAGAGCTTTGTATGTTAACCCGGTTGCTAACAAGAAACGACGCCTCACCGTGCGCAACGATAAATCCGGCGGTTGACCGCTTAAGACCGCCTTCACGACGGGATCCGTAACCAACAAATCCTCGCGTACCAGCCTCTCGACAAGCATCTCGGCATCTTCATAGTCAGGAACTTGAAAACTGGAACCACCAAGCTCGAAGGACGTTTTCGCGGCGAGAGGCAAATATGCCCGCTCATTCAATAGATTTTTGATGGACATAGAGGACAGAAAGGTGCCACGCGGAAAAGTGATGCCAAACCACTCGGTCCCTTCAGGCTGGGTAACAGGAGTCGCTCTGGTCAATGGTCCCTCTACAGAGACTCTGACCTTCCCGTTCTGCCTGAGAAAGAGCAGATGCCAACGGTTAGAGGCCGGGCAAACAGGAGCATAATCGCTGCCAGCCCGACCACGCCAGACCGTTTCTATATACAGGGAGTCTGACTCTCTTCCCTCAAAGAGTGTGTTCATATTTCTATTTTCTCCAATGTATCAGAGATGAAAACCATTCCATAATGGAATTCTAAATGCATAGCCAGATAGCGGTCAGATGAGCAATTACCCCGTTCAAAACGCAATTGGCTCACCCTCCTTGTGGGCAGGTAGGGACATTGACCCAAATTTTCACCGATTGCTAGAAAGCAACAATCTTCTCCCGTACCTATCCGGGAGCCCCATTTGCAAAAGGTTTGAGCGCCGCGTAAATAACGGTGTTGCATGGCAGAGACAGACCTCGCTCTTTCCCCATACGCACCATCGTCCCGTTGAGCGCATCAATTTCCAGACGCCGCCCGGCCAGCAAATCAAAGGCCATTGACCCCATTGCCTCCGGTGGAAACGTTTGCGTCGTCGCCATCTGCCGTTCAACGACATCTCCCGGCAGCGCAATGTTGTATGCCCGTGCCACCGCCTCTCCCTCCTCCATGACGGCTCTGAGGAGATCACTCGTCTCTGAATACGCCAACACCTGCCCCATAGACAGACGTGTGAGGGCCGTGACGCCACTGAAAGCGCAGATAAAGACAAACTTCGCCCACAGCGACACGCGAATATCATTGGACAATGTCGTAGGAATACCGGCATGCTGCAACACCTGCTGTACGCGCCGCGTGCGTTCGCTCTGCCCACCGTCCAGTTCTCCCAGTTCGATACTGCCCCCTCCCCCTGTTTGCACGATAACGCCCGGCGACTCAATCTGCGATGTGACATACGCTACCCCGCCAACAAGATGCTGCTCTCCCACTTCATCACTGAGCAGCCCTGCTACATCAATCCCATTCTGGATGGGCAACACGATGGTCTCCGGCCCAACAAGGGAATGCAGTCCCTGGCTAGCTGCCACAGTGTCATACATTTTGACGCAGAACAGCACCAGATCGGCAACTCCTATCTCTTCTGGATTACTGGCCGCATGAACCGGCACCGAAAATGTGCCAGCGAGACGAGACTTCACCGTGAGGCCGCGTGTTCGCAAAGCCTCTAACTGCGTTCCGCGTGCCAGGAAGGTGACGTTCTCTCCTGCTCTGGCAAGCAGTCCGCCGTAGTAGCCACCTGTTCCTCCTGCTCCTATGACGACAATACGCATCTGTTCTCTCCTA
>DATGJV010000746.1:0-9073 GCA_035295005.1 Ktedonobacteraceae bacterium
CTGTTCTTACTGCTGAAAAATTTCTGTGATACAATGCACACTACCCAAATTATTTTACAAGAAGGTAACACGATGAATACGACGAGTACAACGAAAATAAGCAAAGAACAGAGGCGAACGATCTCTCTTGAACGTGTATTATCTGATGAAGTGGTCATTGTGACCGGGGCCAGTTCGGGTATCGGTGCAGCAACCGCGAAGGAACTGGCACGCTATGGAGCTCATGTTGTGCTGGCGGCGCGGCGCGAAGACGAACTGGCGAAACAGGTGGCTGAAATCACTGGCGCGGGTAATCAAGCCGTGGCGATACCGACTGATATCAGCGATAGCACGCAGATTACGCAACTGGTGGAGCAGGTGTTGGAACGCTTTGGCCGAGTAGATGTGCTGGTGAACAATGCAGGTGTTGGTTGGCAAGTACCATTTGCCGACGAGTCGGTTGAGCGTATTGACCACATGATCAATGTCAATTTACGTGGAGCAATTCTGGCAACGCACGCCGTGCTACCTGGCATGTTGGAGCGGCGGCATGGTACGATTATCTCGGTTGCCTCCGTTGCGGGGCATATCGCCGTCAGTTCCATGTACTCGGCGACTAAGTTTGGCTTGCGCGGCTTTATGCTGGCGTTGCGTCGCGAACTGGCGGGAACAGGCGTAAACGCCTCGGCAGTTTCGCCCGGCTATATCCGCACGCCTCTGAGTAGTGGCTCACGTTTCCCCATGCCAGGGCCGGAGATAGTAGCACGGGCTATTGCCGATCTGGTGGTCAAACCTCGCCGCGAGGTGATTGTACCTGGCTATTATGTCCCACTGGTTGCGTTAAGCAATAGCCTGCCCGCGCTAGTAGACGTTGGTTTGCAAGCAAGCGGCGCAACACCATCCATGCGCAAAAAACGGAAAAAATGAAATGATAGGTAGTAGAGAAAGGATATAGCATATGGAAACCCGCGACCTGGGAACTCATACCGTCGAATTGCACGAACAGGGGAGCCTTGATATTATCGGTTCCGGCACACGCATCACTCTTCCTGCTCACGAAGCCTATGATCTGCTGCAATGGCTGGCTAAAAACAAGCATGTTTTGAAACAGTCTGCCGTGCAACAGCCTGTACAACCAGTTCCCCCGGAACTACAAGATGCCGCCGTTGATGACGGCGACGACGGCGTTGATAATCCGATTGACGAACCATAATGTAGGGGTCCGCTTTAGCGCACCCCGGCACGAACGAAGCAATGTGCCAGTTTTATTCAAACGCGCTCACCCGATCAAGCGATTGAACTTCTTCATCTGTGAGTTTGAGTGATATGGCACCGAGCAACTCGCGCATTTGCGCCACAGAGGTGGCGCTGGCGATGGGCGCGGTAATATCCGGTTGAGCGAGAATCCAGGCCAGAGAGACCTGGGATGGCGTTGCGTTATGTGCGCGGGCCACGCGGTCTACCCCATCTAAGATGCGGAAGCCATGTTCATTCATATAACGTTGCTGGATACCCTTCGCACGTGGCGAAGATGGCAAGTCCTGTCCCTGGCGGTACTTCCCTGAGAGGAAGCCGCTCGCCAGCGATGAATAGGTGATGACACTCAGTCCTTGCTGCATACAGAACGCCTTCAGGTCGCGTTCGTATTCTTCGCGGTTAACGAGGTTGTACGGCGGCTGTAAGCTTTGAAAGCGTGCATAACCATGCTGATCGCTCACTTTCAGAGCTTCGGCTAACCTTGCCGCGCTATAATTCGATGCCCCAATGGAACGCACTTTGCCCTGCTGAACCAGATCGTTGAATGTCGCCATCGTCTCTTCGAGTGGTGTATTCGGATCATCCCGGTGCGCTTGATAGAGGTCAATGTAATCTGTTTGCAGCCTTCGCAGCGAATCTTCAACTGCCTGGAGCATATACTGCCGCGAAAGCCCCTGCCGTTTCGGATCATTGTTCATGCGGCTTCCCAGCTTTGTCGCGATAAGAATGCGGTCGCGATTCCCACGGGCGCTCATCCAGCGACCAAGCAAGGTTTCGGATTCGCCACCCACGTGACCTGGTGTCCAGGTCGAGTAAGTATCCGCGGTATCAATAAAGTTTCCGCCGCCCTCAACATAGGCATCGAGAACCGCGAACGACGTTTGTTCATCGGTCGTCCAGCCAAATACGTTGCCGCCCAGACAGAGCGCCGCCACTTGCATATTTGTGCGACCAAGCGTACGCATCAACATAAAAAAATCTCCCCGGTTCTGAAAAAAGTGGTTGTACTAAAGAATGTAGCGTCTTCTTCCCTGAAAAAACAAGCTTTGTGACGTTGTATGCATCCACTTCATCAAACATTGTGTGGTAATGCCAGGATGAACCCGTCTTCAGAAGTGTGTCATTATGCGTATTACATACAGATACAGGTTTTGCTAAACCTGCTCAGTTAAGGCAACGGATAAAACAATACGCATCTCTGTATTGTATTCATGAACATATTTGGGTGACACTTATTATGGCTACATTTACTCCAGCGCAAAATCGCATACAGACCGACAGGTTTACCAGTGATGGCGTGACCGATATGTTCGCTTTGACCTATCAACCCCTCCACACACATACGGTGATGATTGATGGGGTGCATAAAAAAACAGGTATCGTCGGCACGCATTTCTTTTTTCAGGGTTATGATGTTCTCGTGAACGAGCGCAATGCCACCATCAATTTTGCAGCGCCTCCTTCCGCGACCCGGAGACGCAATAATATCGAGGTCATCTACACCTATGATCCAGCGCAACCCGCGCCTAATCCAGTGCTGTTCCCTGGCTTGTCCGCGCAATCATTGTATGCAATGTATCCCACCAGCCCGGCGGCATCACCACTGCATAAAAACGTGGACCAGGAAACAAAACAGCGTGAAGTCGTCGGCTGGCGAGAATCAGACTACCTCGACTACGCCGACTTTGAGACCGCGATTCAAGGTGACCTCTTGATCACTTACGCACTCTGTCAGTGGTTCATGCGCCAGTCGCACGGCAATCCAGGCGACCCCTTTACCGACGATGAATGGCAAGATTGGTACGAGTACGCTATTGAGCATTGTCCGCGCTTCGCGAGAGAGCAGCCTCGGCTTCGCTAATTCTCTTCCTGTTTCAGGATGGTGTTGCCGAACGCCCTCGTGTAGTCACGCGCCTCCACACAGACTGGAATGCCGAGCCATACAATCGCGGATGCTGGCCCAGCAGACTGCGCAGGAGTGACAGGAGATTGCCATCCATGCCGATAATCGGCGTCTCGAACAGGGTGCGTTGGAGCAACTTCCGTCCCTCGCCCGTCTCAAAGAAGCTGTAGAGCATACTCACATCGGCATCGGATTTCATGCTATCGAGCGCCCAGCGCAGCCAATCTTCGATGCGCAGGTAATGGCCCAACCGCCCGGCGTGAAGCACATTACGCTCATAGGCTTTGATAGCGCCGCGGTCGCCATTCAGTACAGCATTAGCGACTGCACGTGCCGCCACTTTCCCACTGATGAGCGCGGGATAGATGCCGCCGCCCGTGGCCGCTCCGCATAGACCTGCTGCGTCGCCCAGCAATAACACTTTCCCCCGGCTATCATCGCGATAGACGCGGCGCAAACGTCCACCAGTGGGAATGACACCGGCTTTGCGCTCAACCACATGCGCATTACTCAAATCAGCCACATCCTGAAAGAGTGTCTGGGCTGTCTTTAACGATGTCGTCGGACTATAGTCACGAGCATGCCCGGCCACACCAAGCGCCACAATATCGCCATGTGGGGCCAGCCAGACGCAATAGCCGGGGGCCAGTTCGTGGTTCATTATCAGGTAGAACGTTTCGCGATCTAACTGCACGTTGTCTATCAACCATTCCGCCCCCGCCAGGTAGTGCGTATTCTGATCAAGTTCCATGCATTTCGCGACCCGCGAACGTGTGCCATCGGCCCCAATGAGAAAGCGGGTGTAAAAGGTAAATTTTTCTTTTCCATCAGAGGATGAACTTGCGCTAATAGACATCAGGCCGTTCGTGTCACAGGCCGCGTCGAGGAACATGGTATTACAGCGCACCGTTGCCCCGCGCTCCTCTGCCTGGGCCGCCATCCATTGCAACATGCCCGGCACATCAACCATATAGAAGCGGTAAGCGCGGGAACTGACTTCAATCGCCGGGCGATCTGGCGGTTGCAGTTGGATACGCCGGATCGCATTCATCAGAAAACGCGCCGGAACATCCATATAATCAAGCACATCGCTGAATAGCACGCCCGTTGTACGCACAACACCACCCACCTCTCCATCACGTTCCAGCACCAGCACGCGCAGACCAAGTGCCGCGCCCACGCTGGCAAAGCTCAGTCCCGCGAAACTGGCCCCCACAACAATCACATCATAACTGTCCTGGTTGTCGAGATAATCGTGCGGCTCGTTGGAAGGTAAAGGTAGTAGCACGGATGGTTCCTTTCACTATTTAAATGATCGCTGAATCTTCGTGCCTGTGATTGTAGAGGCTCCCTGGCACGCGCAAAAAGCGTACCCATCAGGGAAGATGGTACTTTTTGCGCGTGCCAGGGAGCCTCTACAATGGTTGAATCCCATCTATTATAATCCAAAGGCATTTGTGCGAGTTCGGGACTGAAAGGCACGGGCGATGAGCAGAATGCCGAAGATGATGGCATAGATGCCCAACAGCCAGAGAATAGCCAGGATACCCGAACCGGGATGCACAAAAAGGATTATCCCAAAGATGATAGAAATGAGACCAGCGAGCGCCAGCAGCCATCCTCGCCCAATACTCATGCCGAGCATGAAGGCCGCCGCTATCTCCATGGCGCCTGTGATGATGGCCCAGATAGCTATCAGGTAAAGCAGAGTAAGAGCGGTCAGGCCAGGTAATGCAAAGGCAATAATGCCGATGACGATACTCGCCAGTCCTTCTAGCAACAGGGCTACCCAGTGGAACTTTGTGCGTCGTTCCTGAACCGCAATGAACACCGCCACGATACCGTTTATAAGCAGATATGCTCCAAAGATATAAACCAGCGCGAGTAGAGCGATTCTCGCGTCTAATAGAGCAATGAGGCCAAAAATGAGCGCGACAATACCGCGTATCAGTAAGAACAGCCGGTAACTATTATTGGAGACTTGAGTATCTGGTGCCAGCATAGTTTCCCTCCTTCAAGAAACATGTTCAAACTCTCTTCCCGCAATTATTGTATCTCATTGCAATCTTTATACACAAAGTCAAGCTTGCGCTGATTCAAGTCTCTGTCCTTCCGTGTGAAACGGCGCGGCTGCGAATGGAGGTAAGGACAGCTAATGAAGATGAACGAATGAATTTGGTAAAAGGAACTCGACATTGCTGCGCTCGTCGCGGTGGGCGTGCTCAAGCAAGCCCCTACACGCCTGCGGGCGTGAGTCACACTGTAGGGGTCCGCTTTAGCGCACCCTGGACACGAGCGACAGCAATGTGCCAGTCTTCACAACCTGTAAATCGCCGCTATTCCCTTCGCTGCCTCTGCCACAGCCTCGCGAACCTCTATTGGCTTTATAACCGTAGCATTTGTTCCCAGGGTGAGGGTATAGGAGACGGCTGCGGCGAAAGATTCGACGTTGACGCGGATGTTAGCACCACCATCCGGTTCTTCGTTCAAGATGGTGTAGTCACCGGGAAGTCCGGGACGGGCCGCAGGGGTGACATGCAGAATGAGCGTAAAGGGTTGCTGCTCTTCAAGCTGTATACGCGCTTTTTGCCAGTATGCTTTCAGGTCGAAGTCCGCAGGTATTGTCACCTTATCCTGCCTCACATTCAATTGCTCGATATAGCCGACACGAAAAGAACATACCTCCCGGCAGGTCTGGCAGAAGGCCACGAGGTACCAGATGCCGACGCGCACACGCTGGCGCGGCAATCCCTTATAAACGAGACCGTATGGCTCGACTCGCCGCCATTGCATGCCCGGTCGAGTATCGCAAGGATAGAGGATATCGAGTTGCAATCCTCCCAGCACCGCCAGGCGAATGGTTTCCAGGTAGGTGGGCATACTTTTGGATTGGCGATACCATGCCGCTGTGTCAAAAAGGATATGTTCACGCGCCTGTTGTACATCATTGCGATACTTTTCAGGCAGCGTTGCCTCCAGTTTGAAGAGCGCACGTTGCAGCTCATCATCATCAGCGAACAGGCTGTAATTACCTGCCATATCGGCACTCAGAATCAGCGAAACGGCCTCCTCGCGGGTGAAAATCGCCGGCTCGAAATGGAAATCATCAGGCAGGAAGTAGCCACCACCCGGTCCATAGTCCATTGACACGGGTATATGCGCCAGTGAAAGTATATCAATATCGCGGTAGATCGTCCGTGTTGAGACGCCCAGGATGGTCGCAAGATGCTTTGCCGTCATTTTGCCGCGAGCTTGCAGTAGTAATGTAATCGCCAGTAATCGCTCTGTTTTCTGCATAACGTTATTTTAACATAAAAGCTATTCGCATCAGGCACCCGATAACTCATTGCTGCGAGCGTCTATGAATTATTGGATTTCTGATGCGAATAGCTTTTATGTTGGAAAGCCAGTTAAAGACTGACACCTTTATGTCACTCATTGGCGTATATAATAAACAGACTGTATTAAAATGAGAGAATGCCTCATACTCCTCCAGCTATAGCAAGAAAGGTCCAGCGGGGAATGCTATCAAAAAAAGAGAAGCCTAAAACACTCATGTCTATGAATCTGTGGAAAGAGAACTTGCGCATCCTCATGCGTATTATTCGCTTGCTGCGCCCGCACTGGTTGCCCTCTGTGGGCGCGGTGGTCTGCCTGGGATTTTCAACCCTCTTCGCGCTGATTGTCCCCTGGCTATTAGGTTGGATTATTGATACTGGCTTGCAACATGGACAACTGGGAACGTTGTTTCTCGCCGCCGGTGCTATTCTCATTGTGAGCGCCCTGCGTGGCCTCTTTGCCTATGGGCAAGGCTATCTGTCTCAAGCGGTCTCGTGCCTGGTTGCCTATGATTTGCGCGATCAAGTCTATGACCATCTGCAAAACCTCAGCTTTTCCTTCCATGACGAATCTGAGACGGGACAACTCATGTCGCGCCTGACAGTGGATATCGAGGCTGTGCGCAATTTTATCCCAATGGGCATCTTGCGTGCGCTTGTGGCGTTAGTAACGTTTGCCGCCGTCACCATTGTCCTGCTCACTCTCGATGTCTACCTGGCGCTGGTGACGTTGATAAGCGTGCCGCTTATCCTCTTACTCGGCGTACAGGTTGCCCGTCGTCTGCGTCCATTGTGGCTTGATGTGCAGAACGAGAATGGCGCTCTTGGTACCATTATGCAGGAGAGTCTGAGCGGTATGCGCGTCGTCAAATCCTTCGCCCGTGAAGATTTTGAGATAGACAAATTTGGTACCAAGAACCGCGAGTTGCGCGAACTCAACTTGAGTGCTATGCGCCTCTCGGCCTGGAACCAGCCTCTGATGGTGCTGGTGATCAATGTGATTACGGTATTGCTCATCTGGATTGGCGGCGTCGCGGTAATCGGTCATCATCTGAGCCTGGGAACGCTGGCAGCCGTTGCCACCTACGTCCTGTTGTTGAATACTCCCGTGCGCTCATTCGGCTATGTTGTCACCTGGTTTATGCGCGGCTTCGCGGGCGGCGCACGTATCTTCGGTGTGCTGGATACCGAGTCGGTGGTAACAGATGCGCCAGATACAAAGGCGCTGGATAACATCGAAGGGCATGTGCGCTTTGATAACGTCTCTTTCGCTTATGGCAAGGGACCGCAGGTGTTGCATGATATTGAGATTGACGCCCATCCTGGGCAGGTAATCGCATTGTTGGGAGCAACAGGCAGTGGCAAAAGTACGATATTGCACCTGCTACCCCGTTTCTACGACACGACGAGTGGGTGTGTCACCATAGATAACGCGGATGTGCGCGACGTAACATTGGAGTCATTGCGCCGCAATATTGGCCTCGTGTTGCAAGATGTGTTCCTCTTCAATGCCACCTTGCGCGACAATATCGCCTACGGCGTGGCGAACGCGACCGATGAACAGATTATCGCGGCGGCGAAGATTGCCCGTATCCACGATTTCGCTCTGACCTTGCCCGATGGCTACAATACCTGGGTAGGTGAGCGCGGCGTCACCCTTTCCGGCGGTCAGAAGCAGCGCGTTGCCATCGCTCGTACCCTGTTGCTCGATCCGCGCATCCTTGTCCTCGACGACTCAACATCGAGCGTGGATATGGAGACCGAATACCTGATTCAACAGGCGCTGGATGCCGTTATGCGCGGTCGTACCACCTTCGTCGTGGCTTCGCGCCTGCGTACTATCAAGAGCGCCGACCAGATTCTTGTCCTCGATCATGGACGCATTGTCGAGCGCGGCACGCATGAAACCTTGCTGCCACTCGGCGGCCTGTACACGCAACTCTACGATGTCCAGTTGCGCGAGCAAGAGGAATTTGAGGCTCGCTTACTGGAGGCGCAGCAGCACAATGAGAGCAATATGGAGCAAATAGAAACAATTATCGAAAACGAATTTCAATCGGATAACAAAGAGAGGACGAGTAGGACGGATGGCATAGGCGGACAAGACCGGCAAAAGGAGGTGATGCGATGAAAGCTAAAAACGCTTCGTATACCGCGTTCAAATCACGCACAGTCTGGCGTGAGAATAGATTGGAGAACGCCGACGAGAACGAATCGGGCAAATTTAGCTGGTACCTGACCAGGCGCTTTGCTCCATACATAGCACGTTACCGTGGGTCAACGCTTACCAGTATTATTCTGATGCTGCTCTACACAGCGTTCAGCCTCGCAACTCCATTCTTGATCGGTCTGGCGATTGACCAGTATATTCAACATGGTGATTTGCATGGCCTGGCGATCATCGGCATCATCATGCTTGTGGTGAATATCGCCATGTGGCAGGCACAATACTGGCAGGTCTGGACCATGTCCTGGGCTGGTCAGCAAATACTCTTCCATCTGAGTTCGGATATGTTCGCGCACCTGCACAAACTCTCGCTCAGCTTCTATGATCGCACGCAAATTGGGCGCGTCATGTCGCGTCTGCAAAGCGACA
>DATGJV010000747.1:0-5357 GCA_035295005.1 Ktedonobacteraceae bacterium
TGTTTCATGACTATAACGTGCTGCCGTTTTACGCCTTGAGTCTCCTGTTGCTCGTCTACGTTGCCTGGAAAGTCGTAAGGCCAGAGATGCGTCCCTGGGTACTTCTGCTCGCCGTAGCTAATGTTCCGATGATTGTCTCCACCATTGGCGGCAATCTCGATGTCTTCGTCATACTCCTGCTCGTGCTGGCATGGCTATGGCGCGATAAACGTTGGGCATCAGCCGTCATGCTTGGACTGGCACTTGCCAGCAAGCAACCGGCATGGTTCTTCCTGCCTTTTTATCTCATCTTGACTATCCGGTTCTATGGTTTCAAAGAAACTCTCTACCGTTCACTTATCGCCGGAGGTA
This sequence comes from Ktedonobacteraceae bacterium, assembly GCA_035295005.1. Lineage (GTDB taxonomy): Bacteria > Chloroflexota > Ktedonobacteria > Ktedonobacterales > Ktedonobacteraceae > DATGJV01. Next base: position 352 of record DATGJV010000747.1, read on the forward strand.
TTGGGCTTGCATGCAACTTGCCATTTATCATCTGGAACCCTCACGCTTTCATTGCCGGAATACTCGCTCCAGTTGCAGACCCGATGTACCCAATGGGTGTAGGCATCGTCAATTTAAGCGTGACAAACCTGTTCCCCTTCTTACCCAAATTGGCCTACACGGTGCTGGAAGTTGCTACCATGCCTCTGACCTATATCTGGTACTGGCGCATTTGCCGCAAACATCCTGAGTCCGTCATGTTGCTCGCCGTCCTCCCACTCTTCATGGCATGGCGCAGCCTCTCTTCATACTTTTACTGTACTGCCTTCCCGCTCTTCATCCTGCAAGCGGCGCGAGGACGTGTACACAAACATGCCGTCCAGGAAGAAAAACCGCGCCCTCGGTTTTTCCAACCCGCCCGCAGCGAAGAAAGCACGCTCGATATCCCCACGTCGGTAAGTGTACGTTTTCTGAACCTGTTCTGGTAAAAATTGCCTGTCCCTATTTGCCCCTACAGATATTTTCAGAATTCGCGGTAGAGATAAAACTGGAGGGAAACAACGTAGTATCTATAGATTTATAGGGATATTGGCAAGGAGAAGAGCTATGTCAGCAATCCAGCGATACTGCGCTCATTGTGGGGCGGCTAACGCGCCAGAGAATCTGATGTGTTTCGCGTGCCAGCGACCACTCGATGCATCCGGTGAGAATGAACAGGAAACCTTACTGCATGGGCGCTACAGGCTCCTCTCACAGGTGGGTGCGGGCGGCTTTGGCGGCGTGTACCGCGCAATAGACACCGCCGAGGAGCCGCGCTTCGTTGCCGTGAAAGAGATCACGTTGCGTGGCCTTTCGGCGCAAGAGGCAATTGAGGCTACCGACAGTTTTAACCGCGAAGTGCGCTTGCTTTCTGATTTAAAGCATCCCAACCTGCCACGCATTCGCGATACCTTTGCCGACTCTGAACACTGGTATCTGGTGATGGACTTTATCGAAGGAGAAACGTTGGACGCCTATCTCAAACAGAAGGTCAGAGGGAAACTGCCACTTCGTGAAGCGATTGAGATTGGTCTCCAACTCTGCACCGTACTGAACTACCTGCATACGCGCCCGCAGGCAATCATCTTTCGTGACCTCAAGCCGGGCAATGTCATGCGTACAGGCAATGGTCACATCTTCCTGATAGACTTTGGCATCGCACGCCACTTTACCCCCGGCAAACCAAAAGACACTATTCCCTTTGGCTCACCAGGCTACGCCGCGCCGGAGCAGTACGGACGCATACAGACCACAACACAGGCCGATATCTACAGCCTGGGCGCATTGCTTCATCAGATGCTCACAGGATACGACCCGGCAGAAAGTCCCTTCCACTTCGCTCCACTACCTGATGCCAATTCCACAGAACTGGCAAACCTGGATAGCCTGATTCAGCGTATGGTGGCAACGGAGCCAGGCGAGCGACCCGATATCACTGAAATACAAACGATGTTGCAGCGATTAGCTGCGCAGGAACGAAGTCAGCGAATGGAGCAGATCAATCGCTTGAATATGCTGAATACGCCTCCCCCACAACAGCCACTACCCCAGGTGCCGGTAGCCCGCCCAGGCATTACACGCCGCAAAGTGCTGACAACCGCGCTATCAATCGGTGGCGTGATAGTGGGAGTAGGAGGCATTGCGGGCATTGGAACGGTATGTGCATTCTTAGGAACCCATCCAGGCGTTCATGGAGTTGCGGCGATGGTTCCACCTAGCCCAGGGACAGCACAGAATCACCTCATTTATAGAGGGCATACAGGGGCAATTACGGTGCTACGCTGGTCGCCCGATGGCACAATGGTGGCATCCGGTAGCGCCGATAAGACGGTGCAGGTCTGGCGAGCGGCAGATGGTGCGTTGCTCTATACCTATCTCGGCTATGATGCACCGATTACCTCGATTGATTGGGCTACGGCAACGAACGAAAAGAATCGGATCGCTTCGAGTGGTATGAGTGATGGAACAGTGCAGGTCTGGAACGCCTTGCAAGATCATACCTACCTGTCGTTTCACAGTAGCGGTCGCGTCCTCGCGCTCTCCTGGCAATACGGGTCACCCTGGATCGCCTCCGGTGGGACAAACCACGAAATTATTGTCTGGAATGCCGTAACCGGCGAGAAATGTCTCACTTATGCCGGCCACAAAGGGGAGGTGCGAGCGGTGCAGTGGATGGCAGTACAGGATACAACACCGGGAAATGGGGACATTGTTTCAGGTGGGGCAGATGGCACTGTTCAGGTATGGAGCGCGACAACTGGGAAACTCGTTTCCTTGCATACAGGACATACAGCAGGCGTAAACGCGCTTGCCCTCCTGGCGTATGAACAGTCCCAGGTAAATGCACCACCCGTTGCCATCGTCTCAGCAAGCGATGATAAAACGGTTCGTGTCTGGCGGGCAGAAGGGGAAGGCATGAGCGTAATCTATCGCGGTCATAACGCAAAAGTCAACGCGCTCGCGGCCCTTCCCTTTGTGACCTATTATGGCCTTCGCGCCGCCTCAGCCAGCGACGACCAGACAGTTCAGGTATGGAGCGTAGAGGGATTTCACCTTCTCACCTATGCTGAACATCACTCTCCAGTCAAAGCGGTGGCCGCCTCACCGATTGATAATCGTGTGGTTTCAGGAGACGCAAACGGACTGGTACACCTCTGGACAATAGACCGTACAGGCTATCAGTGACAACTACCCATGCATGAACACAGGGGCTTCTCAGAAAAGTATAGCCGAAAAAAATGGACACAGGCATGCATAAGATTACCAATTCTACCAGCCACAACGCTGCTTGCGCTTGATGGTACAATCAAGAATGATAGTAGAATCTGTCGCGATTGCGAAGAAAAGAGTTATGCATGCCACAACGTAAAGATAGAGACACGACCGTTTCACCGGAAACAAACGAACACATACAACACATCCTTGACAACATCCATACGATTGCGCAGAACCTGCATGCCAGCAACAATGAGGCACAGGCCACAGCTGCATTGACGGAAATAAATAACCTGCCAGCCGCCACACAGTTGGCATTGCTCAAAGCATTATCCAGACAACAGGAGACGGACGCAGCCGATATCCTACTTGCCATCAACGAACTGGGCGACGATAAAATTATTCGCAAAGAGGCTCGCCGTTCGCTGATACGTCTGGAAGAAACGAAAATCCAGCCGCGCTGGCAACCGCCAGTTTCCCAGGCCCCCGCGATTTCAGTGGCAACGCCCAATCCGCCACGTTACTGGAAAGGCTTCATCACGCAGTCGCGTGAAGAGGGCGAGGTACAGGTCGTCCTTTGCTGGGAACAGGGCTTTGAGTACGGCGAAGCACGCATGCTCACGTTCCTGCTCGACTTCTGGGAACAGGGCCTGAAAGATTTCATCATTGAAGATTCGACCAAACGCAATATTGATGTCAGAATACAACAGATGAAATCAAAATTGCCCGATATTACCCTGGCAGATTGCACCCTGGCTGAAGGACGGCGGCTGATCGAAGAGGCGCTGGATGTGAACAAGTGGCGCGGCACCACTCCACACGAGGAGTATCGTCATCACCTGCCAACCATCAGGCAACTCATTTTGGACGCGAAAGATGTGGGGGTAGACCGGGGCAGCACGTTCATCAATCCCGATATCGAACCCGACGAACTGGCAGCTACCTTCGTTGGTGCCTGGTCGCTGGGCGACTATGGTCTGACCTACGATATGTTGACCTCAGATAGTTCGCTCAAAGAGGGCGCATCTCGCGAAGAATGGATCGAGCATCACCATGTATGGGCAACCGAGGCAAAACCTTCGCTGTTTGAATTGACCTTTGTGCGCGAACGTGAAGTGAGCAAACCCGCTATCTGGGTACCAACAGCCTTTGGTGCGGGTCGTTCCAGCACGCGCAGGGAAATTGAGGTCTGCTGGTCCCTTGAACTGCACGATACGCCATTGAGTGGCACCCTCAAAGAGATGCCGCTGGGAACCGCCGTTTACAAAGAGACGGGCCGGCACTGGTTCTGGACCAGCTATACCACCAAACAAGAGGATAGCATGTGGCGCATCCAGTCCATGCACGACGATGGCGCAAGCGCACAGGGCCTGTCAGTAGAGGAATTACAACAGAAACGCGCAGAACACGATACTCGTATCAACGAATTGATGCAGATTTCTAACCCAACAAATGAGCAACAACGAACAATCATCGAGGAAATTACGTGGCGCATGATTGAGGCGCTGCACTATGACGATGCCCTCATCGCCAAATTACCGTTCGACCGCTCGTTCTGCGAAGATGCCTTTAGCCGCACCCTCAGTCTGAGCCTCACAGAGCGTTCTCTGGTCTACCTTGAGCGCATGGCCCGGCGCTTTGCCGAACAAAAAGGGGCAGTATTGCGCCAGATCGGCGTTAATCAGGAGGGCCTGAGCGAATATTACTGGAGTCGCGACATGGGCGAACGCAGCAGACAATTTGCTGAACTGGCAGAAAATACCCTGCGCGAATCCCTGACAGTGGAAGACAACATTGCCGGGCATGCTATTCTTGCTAAAATACTGTTGCAAAATAATCACCAGCTTGACGAGGCCGAGACGCATTTGCAACAGGCAAAATTGCTGGCAAACAACGCAAACGAAGAGGCTGCTATCGAAGTAGACTTCGGCAACATCGCTGCTCATCGTCAACAGCTTGACGTCGCGCTACAGCACTATCAGCAAGCAGCGAAACTTGACCCGCATCTACCAGAAATCTGGTTTAAAGTTGGCTTCATGCAACGGAATTTGAAGCAATATGAAGAGGCAAAGCAATCGTATGAACGCGCCATCGAGCAAGAGCCGCGAGATATTCGGGCATACTCAGAGCTTGCCGTCATCTACATGACCGAGTCAAATATGACAAAGGCGCGGGAAATTGTAGAGCAAGGATTGCGAGCCGAGCCGCGAGCCGCGCACCTGCATGCCTTGCTCGCCTCTATCTACCAGGAGAGCGGCAACCTGCGACGAGCG
>DATGJV010000748.1:0-5638 GCA_035295005.1 Ktedonobacteraceae bacterium
CCGCTGATCGCCAGCGCGGCCCGGTTTCCATCGGGCCAATTCCCAAAACGAATGAGCGGATTCTTTAATTGCTCAATCGTTTCTATTAGCGCACTGCGCTGTTGTAGCTGCTCCTGCCGTGTCTTGCCCAACCCTTCGGGTTTATCGAGATACAGTGTATACAGATGCGCTTCTGATTGCAAGCAGCCGACCGTTGGGTAGCTCTGCTCATGCAGAAAGTCGGCGACCGTCTGGGGCGTTTCTGGTGAGAGAGCAATGCATGGGCAGCAGGTTGCTTCGACGCTAAAACTGGTAGACTGGATAGCGATATCCAATGTATCCATAGCAGACCAGGGAGCTGTTGGGGCATTCTCAACAGCTACATATCTTGCGAGTATCGTGGCCCGTGGCGTGCAGGAAGCTTCTACGTGCCAACGACGTTCTCCCTCTTGTGTGAAGGTCAGGGTGAATTGGCTGCGTTCTTTCCACCACTGGGCGATCTCCCCTAGCCGTGTTATCCAAACAGGTTGTGGACGGCTATAGGCGTAGGTGAGCAAAATATCGAGCGCCTGTTTGCAGAGTATGCCGCGCTCTGGATGCAGGTTGAGCGTATAGAGACCGCCCATGTCATAGACGCGGCGCATAATGGTACTCCAGATTGCGCCGACCTCTTCCGCTTTCGTAATGCGCAAACGATCAAATAACATCTCGTCATCAGGGATACTGGTTGGGATACGCAACAATGTCCCCTCGAAATGCGGGCGTAATGCATACGAACTACAGGGAATCGCCTGGAAAAGCGTCAGGGATTTCATATAGCCTTCCCGAATGAGCGGTGGTAGTCGGTCAATATCAATGACTTCATGTAAAACCGCCTCGTTGCTTTCATAGGCAAAACCGAGGTCGCTAAACACCTGTAACGATTCCTCCGTCCATCCCAGATAGGGATTGCGAAATCCCTGGTAGGGGATATGTGTTTGCTCGAAGACAGCGATAGCCTGAGAGGTTTGCGTATATTGTCTATCTTTATTCATGGTACGATAATCGTTGTGGACATATCCATGAACGCCGACTTCCGCTCCGCTGCTTGCTATCTCGGACAATAATAGCGGGTGGCGGCGCAAAACAACGGCAGGAATAAAAAATGTGGGTGCGGCACCATAATAGCGCAGGGTTTCAATGATCGTATGAAGGGCGTGTCGCGTCTGTGCCTCTGAGAAGCCGAAGCGCGTAAAAACGGTTCTCAACCGTCGTGTGAAGTTATGGGTTCCCTTCGTCTTGATTGAGTACATTACAAGATTCATGACACTCATCCATTTCTGTTTTTGCAGCCCATTCTCAACAGAGCATTGTCACATGAACAGTACGAACACATGGTTTCGCACTTTAAGCGTACAATTATGTGGGCAGCAATCGGGTGTATATTCGTGTGAAGAGAGCGTTGAGAAGGATGAACGAGGTATATAATTCGCTATATCAATGTATCAAACGGAGACATGAGAGTGATAAGAGCTATATCAATCCCATAGCAAATTGGATTCAATTGCTGAACTCCGCGACATGCCTCGTCGTCTTGAGCAGGATATGCGCTGGCTGCGGGAGACTGGTTTTAGCGAGTTAGCAGTACTATACGTTACCGGTGGGCGAGTCCTCGTCGCTGTTATGATGCGCTGACGGTGGGCGTTTGCGTACACGCTCACTTTCCGCCGCAACAAAGCGATATCCAACACCCGGTTCAGTGAGGAAATAGCGCGGATGGGCCGGGTCGGGTTCCAGCTTCTGGCGCAAACGGTTGATATACACACGCAGATACTCGCTCTCACCGCCGTATTCAGGTCCCCAGATACGTTGCAATAGCATACGATGAGGGAGAACCTTACCTGCGTTAGTGATCAGTTGTTCCAGTAGGGAGAACTCTATAGGTGACAGCCGCACCTCCTCCCCTTGCAGTCGCACGATGTGTCCTGAAAGGTCAATCTCCAGGTCGCCAAATCGCTCTATGCCACCTGTGGGCGCGAGTGTCAGCCCCTGGGTACGGCGCAACACGGCACGCACACGGGCCAGGAGTTCTTCCACCCCGAATGGCTTGGTCAGGTAATCGTCAGCGCCGAGATCGAGCGCGGTAACCTTCTCGCTCTCAGCATCCAACGCAGTCAACACGATGATAGGCACGGCAGAATGCTCGCGCACACGACGGCAGACTTCCAGGCCATCCATGCGTGGCATCATGATGTCCAGAATGAGCAGGTGAGGATCTTCCCGCTCCCACACAGCCAGGGCTTCCAGTCCGTTGCTCGCTTCGAGGACATCGAAACCGCGTGCGTGCAGGTTCCGGCTCACGAAGTCACGTAGCGCCACTTCATCTTCGGCCAGCAGAATGCGTTTCGCCTTCGTCATACGCTCCTCCGCTCCTTTGCTGAGAGGTCCGTTGCCACTGCCTCAACGTCTGCTGCAATGGCGGTCTGCGAGTCGAGTGGTAGCGAGAATGAGATAGTTGTTCCTTGCACGCTGCTCTCCGCCCAGATGACGCCTCTATGGGCCTCAATGAAAGCCTTGCAGATGGCAAGTCCGATGCCAGTGCCGCCAGAACGTTGCTGGCGACCACGCCGCGCACGATAGAATCGTTCGAACACATGGGGCAGTTCGTTGGAGGTGATGCCAGGCCCATTGTCCGAAACGGAGATATCAATTGTATCGTTCCGCTTCTCAGCAGTGATGCGCACTTCGCCCGCACCATACGCTTGCGCATTGGCGACCAGATTATGGAGTACAATCTCTATTCGTGCGCGGTCTACGTTGACCAGAGGCAGGTCGTCGGGGATGTGCAACGCTATTGTGACTCCCTGGGTACTCAGGTGTTCGATGGTTTTCGCTACGAGGTCCTGCACCCTGATTGGCGTGCGCTTGAGAAGGAGTAGCCCGGCTTCCTGACGCGAGAGATCAAGCAGATTGCTTACAAGCTGTGCCAACCGGTCAGTTTCACCACTGATCGTTTGCAAGAAATGTCGCTGGTCTGCAATTGACCAGGTTACATCTTCCTGGAGCAGCGTCGAGGCATTACCTTTGATTGCTGCCAGGGGTGTGCGCAGTTCGTGACCAACCGCCGCAAGTAGTGTTGACTTGAACTCGTCGAGTTCGCGCTCGCGTGTCACATCGCGCAGTAGTAGACCACGCCCAATAGCACGCCTTGACTCGTCATCCACATCGAACTGCCGCATGTGGATGGCGCGGCGCTGTCCATTACGCCTGATCTCCACGACCACTTCCGTGGCTTCGGCGGACTCAACCCGTACCAGGGCTTGCTCGCATTCGGCAGGATCCACTGCAGCCAGGTACAATGCATTGTAAAGTACGCTGATAGTTTGGCCTTTCCACGCTTCGGCGGGCAATTCAGCGATTGTGCTTGCTCCCAGGTTGGCGTATAACACTCTCCCGTCGCTGCCTGTCAATACCAGCCCGTCATTCATGCTGCTCATAATCGCTTCCAGTTTCTGCGTTTCCTCCGCAGCTTGCCGGTATAGTCGCTCGTTCTCAAGTGCTACCTCGTGGAGACGCTCATCGCTGCGCTCGTAGAGTATCGCGTGTTCCCAGGCGAGTGTAGCGTAGTTGGCGAATGTGAGCAATAAGTTGATTTCATTCTGGTTGAAGGGATTGGCTTCGGTTCGATGAACGAGCAAGACAACACCTCCTGCATAACGGCTGATGATCGGGATTGCCAGTACCGCACGGAAACCTTCGTCGTAGGAGAGCGAAGGCATTGGTTGGTCGGGAGCGAGCAATTTCTGCACTGGCTTGCCAGAACTAAGCGCCAGCGCCGCAGCAGAACTCATATCCTCAGAAGAGCGGGAGAGTCCCTGGTTGTAGCGTTCACTGTGGCCGGAACTTTCCAGCACACGCAGCACGCCGTGTTCGTCTGGAAGCAGCAACGCGGCGGCCTGTACATCCACCAGTCGTCGCACCTCGCGAATAATTTCGCCAACGACGGCGTGTGGGTCAAGCGAGCCAACCACAACATTTGACGTTTCCAGCAGTGTGTGCAACTCACCGAGCTTTTTCAGTCCATCGCGCTCCAGACGCATCAGTGACTGTGCCAGGTGGCCGACCTCATCGAAACGTTCGGCAAGTACAGCCGTCCCGGTTGAGATGGATTGCCCCCCGGTAGGCAGTGCCTGGTGCTGGATGGCGAGGGTGTGAAGGGGGCGTATAACTCGGACCAGCAACATGAGCCAGAACAGCAACCCACCGATGGCAAAGAGTAGTGCTGCTGTCAGCAACCAGAATTGAAACTGCCCAACGATAGCTAGCGCCTCCCCGGCGGGCCTCTGCACGACGACGGCCCAGCCAGCATTCGGAACAGGAACTGCGCTGAAAAGCCAGTTCTGTCCATCTGAGCCGGGACTCAGGTTTGAAGCTACGTTGCCTTGCAATGCCTGATTGGCACCTGGCAATTCGTCCAGCACTGTTTGTAAGAGCCGTTTGCTCTCAGGTGTGGCAATGAGCCTACCCTGATTGTCAATAATGCTGATCATGAGTTGCCGACTCTGGCTCTGCTGTGCCTGAACGACCGTTGTCAGGGGGTCACTGAGTTCGATGAGTGAGAGGCTGGCTGCGACGATACCGACCAGTTGACCGTCAGGAGTATGCACCGGGTCGGCGATGATGATGCCGGGATTGAAGGTCGTTTCAACCGCGATACCCACCTCGAAGACCGGGCCGGACCCAGGTGTGAGAGCCCGCTGGACGACGTCGGGCGGCGAGAATTCTGCCCCTAACCCGACCTTGTTTGGCGGCCAGGAGACGCGCAGATCGCCCACCGGGTCGAGCCAGTAGACTTGCTCCACATCGGGGCGAGCAGCCTGGTAGGTCTGAAAGATGCTTGCCATTGCGGCAGGCGTACTGGCCTGTCTCGCCAGGTTGCCCAACTTGACAAGTGAACTCTCAGAATCGCTCAGGTGAATACTGGTCTCGACCGCGATTTCCTGAGCCAGCGCCTGGTCTGAAGCCTGAGCATCAGTGCGTAGCTGCTGCGCGACCACAGTGTTGACTTCCACTCCTCCGATCAGCACGGCGATAACAAAAAGCAGGTACACGCTCAGCAATTGGACCAGCAGCGAACGACGTATGAAATGCAGCATGACCAGTACTCCTCAGTGAGTTCTGTCGGGTGATCTGTCTGCGCGTTGACTGGACCTCCAAAGATCACCCGACACTTCGATCTTGATGCGCTCATCGAGCGCAACGAAGGCAGTGAATGCAATAATGCACTTTATATACAAAGTCTCGTCCCGTACTGGAGAGTTGATACGCAAGTATTATACCACCTGGGCTGTCCAATCTCTTCGTGAGCAGATGGTGTGTATTCGAAATCACAGACTCGTTTCCATTACATGACGAGTAAATCATGCCCTGTGCCGTTGATGACATTGTAGCCAACAGGGCGTAAACGGTGCATAAACGAGCAGCGGGTAGGCATAAACAAAATATAAACAATCTTTTGCACGAGTGGTTAGTCGAGCAAAAGATTGTTTACGTTTTATTTATACCAACCCGCTGCTCGTTTATGCACCGTTTACGATCAATCAACTATACTTTCACCATAAGCTCGTAGCACGGTTCACTCATCCATAGAGGGGTACATATCCGGCTCGCGAGTAATGAT
>DATGJV010000749.1:0-3070 GCA_035295005.1 Ktedonobacteraceae bacterium
CAATTTATAAATCTCTGGTTACAACGCCTCACCAAATATTTATGATGATCAGGCTGCAGCAAGAGGTGCGCTAGATACCAGTCAATTCCTGTTGCTGGAATGGACAAGCAATCTAAATAGTGCCTGATCTTGCGCGCTGTAGTGGCTAGCATCGTGAACCCGCAAAAGAAGGTATTCACAAAAACTTATGCGTGCACTCAAGACCATAAGCCTGTCGCTTGTTGCGCTTATTGCGGGCGCGGTCACGTTCCTTATCCTATTTGACCGCCTGGGCCAGCCTGCGCCACCGGATCCAGCCACGCTGATTGCGAAGGCTCGAGAATACGACGTTCACATTAACCGCGATACCTTTGGCGTACCTCATGTGTTCGGCCCGAGGGATTCCGATGTGGCATTCGGAGTTGGGTTCGCCCACTCAGAAGATGATTTCGACACGATTCAACAGGTGGTGCTGGCGACTCGCGGACAACTTGCTGCTGCCGAGGGGTCCAAAGCCGCCGTATCCGATTATCTTGTCCACCTTTTGCGAGTGTGGGAAACAGTAAACGAGAAATACGAGAAAGATTTACCGGAAGATGTGCGGCAAGTACTGGAAGCATATGCCGACGGCGTGAACTACTATGCTGCACTTCATCCAACCAAGGTAATGCGTGGCGTATTGCCTCTCACCGGCAAAGATATCGTCGCGGGCTTTGTCTTCAAGACACCTTTCTTTTACGGCCTCGATCGAGTGCTGCTGCAGTTAAAAAGTCCAGAGGGTACCCGCACCGCGTCGCTTTCTCTTTCGGATGGACAAAATGCTTTCCTTATCACCGATGCGGCAGTCCCGGCAGGGTCTAATAGCGTGGGTGTGGCGCCCTCCCGTTCTGCAGACGGAGCTACTCGGCTTCTGGTCAATTCTCATCAGCCTTATACCGGACCAGTCTCCTGGTATGAAGCGATTCTGGAGAGCGGCCAGGGATGGCATGTGGCCGGCGGTTTCTTCCCCGGTTCTCCTTTCATGCTGCACGGCCATAACGAGCATCTCGGCTGGGCGAATACGGTCAACGATCCCGATCTTATTGATGTTTACAGACTCACTATAAATCCGGCCAATCCCAATCAGTATCGTTTGGATGGGAAATGGTGCGATTTCGAAAAGAGCACCGTCAAAATCCGCGTGAAGATCTGGGGACCGTTGATCTGGCCAGCCTATCGGGAGGTGCTTTACGCCGCGCAAGGTCCGGTGCTAAGAACTGATCATGGCGTATTCGCGATTCGTTATGCTGGAATCAAGGATGTACGTCAGCCTCTGGAGTATTACCGCCTGAACAAGGCAACTACATTGTCTGAGTGGCGCGCCGCCCTGGCGTTGCAGGCCATACCCAGCCTTAACTTTACGTACGCTGACGAGAAAGGAAATATCGGCTATGTCTATAACGGATTGTTCCCCGTGCGCAAGGAAGAAGGCGGACTGGATTGGCAGGGCGTTCTTCCCGGCGACCGCTCAGATTTGATCTGGCATGAATATTTACCTTTCGACAAGATCCCGCAAATTTGGAATCCATCTGGCGGGCTGGTCTTCAATTCAAACAATACGCCATTCCACGCTGCCGCACGCACCGACGATCTTAAACCGGAAGATTTTTCGTACACCTTGGGGATCCAGAGCAACATGACCAACCGGGCGTGGCGCGCAATGGAAACTTATGGCGCGGATCCTCACATTACGGCCGAGATGTTCCGCGCATATAAGTACGATCTGAGTTACAGCTCTAATTCCGACGTGGTGCAACTCATCGACGAGGCCATTGCCCTTGATCCCGGCAAGGGAGCCGACAGCAATGATCTGCGGCAGGCACAGGAAATTCTCAAACAATGGGACCACCAAACTAATGTCGGCAATCGAAGTGCGGCTCTCGCAATCCTGACCGGCGAACCGGCGCTCCGCGGACGAACTGAGATCAACGGCATACCGCAGCCACCCTCGCAGGCGCAAATCCTGGCTGGTTTGCGAGAAGCTATACAGACGCTCAAGACACATTTTGGACGTCTTGATCCAGAGTGGGGCGAGGTCAACCGATTGCGTCGCGGCAAGCTAGATCTTGCGATTGATGGCGGCCCGGACATCTATCGTGCGGTTTATGGCTTGAAACAGCCTGATGGTACGCTGACAGCCACAGGTGGTGACACCTTCATTATGTTTGTTACCTGGGACAGGCAAGGTAAGCTCTCCTCGGATAGCATCCACCAGTTCGGCTCGGCAACCCTCGACCAGAATTCTCCCCATTACGATGACCAAACGCCGCTCTTTGTCGCCATGAAGACCAAGCCTGTATTGTTTACTCAAGCCCAACTTGCCGAACATATTGAAGTCGCTTACCGGCCTGGAGAACGCGAAAGCCACAGCCCACATTTGTAGGCAGTATTCTTACGATACCTGTCTCAAAGCAACACCCTAAAACCAAAACTAATCAACAGCATTCTTTCCAATGCAAACGTTTACGTTTGCTTTCGAAAGAAGTCTCTTCGTCTCTTATCGCGATATACATCGAGATGTGTGATTAAGCAGGATATCCGGCTCACCATTCATTTCATCCACCGAACATCTTTAACCTTGCATCAACATTAAATGGTCTAATAGACAAACGTTTGTCTAAGTGATAGTGTTTTACACCGTCAACGTCAGATCGGATATTGGCCGCGCTGAAAATGCTGATGCGCAGCCATTGTGTCTGCACCACAGTCGGCTGAGGAATGTATCCGGTTCCTCTGTTAGATGTGCAACAAGAAACAGAAGGAGTATCGAGAATTATGCTTCACAAGACTTGGACAAACCTGACTAACTCCCGCCCATGTTTTCCGAGGACGCAATCGCAAGCTGGTATGCGTCGGAGGTTCGCCTTGTTATTCGCTTTGTCGCTCGGAGTGATTCTTTCGTGCGGCAATCAAGCCATCGCCCAAACCGGCGTGTCAAATGATTCCATCTTTGGCCCCAACGTATACGTCATTGACCCCACAGCTACGGAAGCGACGGTCGAATCGACGCTCGCTTCACTCGCCAGTCTCCAGCAATTCGACACCAAACGGT
>DATGJV010000750.1:0-4120 GCA_035295005.1 Ktedonobacteraceae bacterium
CAAATCTTGCATGCGCAAGGCAGCAATGGTGGTTTCGTCCAATCCCACTTTGAGCATCTGACGCAATACGGCATCCTGGCGCATGAGAAAGCCTTTGCGCAAGAAGGTACGGCGCAGCTCCTCTAAATGCTCGTCTTCCATCGTTTCATCTGGAAAAGCCTCGGCAAACGATAGCTCATGGTTGACGCCGTTCGTTACTTCGTCTTCCGCGCAGTGGTCTAACAACGCGACGTGAACTGAGCGCACGCCCGGCACCTCACGCACCCGCGAACGCAGGTCTTTTGCCATCAGATAGGCGAAATTGGGCGAACACCAGAAGGTGGGAAGCTTGAACGTGACCGTCACGTCAGCTCCCTCCACCTGCACATGGTCAATAAAGCCCAGCTTGACCAGCGGCTCGTCCAGTTCTGGATCAAGCACGTCGGCAATCGCTGTATAGATGTGCGCCTCAGTGATTCCTGCATTCATAATCGAGGCATCAGTGGACGGCATACAGTTGCTCCGCCTGTTTGGAGAAGGTATCATCCTTCGTTTTCGCCAGTTGAGCATCCACGTCAATATTGTAGAGTCGCGCCGCGTTGAGGCCGAGAATCTTGCGCTTGACCTCCATCGTCATTTCGGTGCCAGCACCATACTCGGCTTTGAGGTCTTCGGGCATTTCAAAGGACATCAGTCGCTCGACCAGCCATTTGGGTTCCCAGATAGCGTAGTCACTGCCGAAGAGTATCTTGTCAGGCCCAATCCAGAACATCAGGTTCGCCATCACCTCGGCGAAATAGCGCGGGCGTGTGTGAATGAACGGCAGTACGACGGCCAGGCCAGCATAGACATTGCTCTCCTGCGTGGCAATCCAGCAAAAGTCCTCGATACGCGGCAGACCGGCATGCTCGACGATGAAGTTGAGTTCGGTGAAGATTGAGGCAGCATCATCCACGTCGGCGACATCGAAGGCGTCACGGTTGAGCGGGTAAATCGTGGGGCCTTTGTGAACGTGAATATTGGTAATGCCCAGCTTGATGCATTCCTCAAAATAGCGATAGGCATCCGGGTCAGAAAGTTTGTAGCCTTTAGAATTGCCGCGCCATTCGGCGGTGTACAGCTTGACGCCCTGAATATCCCACTCGCCCTTCTGACGGCGCAGGTACTCTAGACCACGATCACCGTCGCGAGCATCCCAGGCTCCATTGAGGATATAGCGGTCAGGATAGTCTTTCTTCATCACGCTATTCTGCTCGATGGTGTTGAAGCCGTTCTTATAGAAGTCAATCAGATAGGTCGGTTGGAGAATAGCAAGGTCAACGTAGCCTTTGACGAACTGGTCATGTACCATGCCCACCGAG
The DNA here is from genome assembly GCA_035295005.1 of Ktedonobacteraceae bacterium. Lineage (GTDB taxonomy): Bacteria > Chloroflexota > Ktedonobacteria > Ktedonobacterales > Ktedonobacteraceae > DATGJV01. Next base: position 1,341 of record DATGJV010000750.1, read on the forward strand.
GAGTATTTCTCGTATCTTTCCAGAGGCCATACGTAGTCAGGGGGGGACAGATTTTTGTGATAGGCATAGAAGCAATCAATCCATCCACGCCCGTATTTGTTCAACTGGTTTTCGGGGCTGGCATCCCAGAAATGGGAGTGGCAGTCAATAACGAAAACCTCTTCTCCGCTGCTTGTGCGATACATAGCTGGCTTTGCCTCCTGTTCATGGATTCACTATAGGGCTTCAGTGCAGAGGGTGCGCTGAAGGTTGTAGGGAACAATTTCCCTGAAATCAGGTTCACATCATCCCTGATGTAACGATGGAGTGGAGATGCCACGTTTTGGGTACCGAACTAGAGGAACGCACTGCGCGATACATACCCCTGTAGACAACATAAGGGTATTATTCAGAAGAAGCATAGCATAGAAGTATTCCATTTTGTAGTAGGGTATTTCAAATACTGAAATGCCACCCCTTGACTTTGCCTTGCCTATCACTATACTTGTTAGAGTGAGCTATTTTTGCTGCAAATAAGGACTCGACATTGCTACGCTCGTCGAGTCGGGCGCTATGAATTGCGCCCCTACACCTCATCAGGAGGGGTATATGGTAACAAGGCAGTTCCAGCAAGAACAGAAAGAGCTTATCGCAACCCTCCCCTGCGAGCAGAAGGGTGATATTCTGCATTCGGTGCAACGTGCCTTCAGCGTCTTGCAACTCATTGCAGACCGTCCACAAGGTATGTCAGCGCGGGACATCAGTAGACATCTACACCTCAACATCAGTACCTGCTACCATATTTTGAACACATTGCAAGCCAGCGGCTACATCGAACGACATCCTCACAGCCAGATTTATTCACTGGGGCCGCAAATCCCCTATTTGAACAACGCCTTTGTGCAAGGGCTGGCAAAACAGGAAGGGATGAGTGAGGAGGGAGATGATGTTCTCGCATCGCTCTATACCTCAACCGCACAACTCGGTCGCCTCCGTCCTATCCTCTATCGCCTGACCGAACAGACACAGGAACCATCCTATATGGCAAGTTGGAGCTACGGGGAAATTGTCTTGCAAGCCATTGTTGAAGCGCCACAGGTGGAAAAAGTTACCGAATTGTACGTTGGCTATCGCGGCCAGGCGCATTCGCACGCGCTGGGCAAAGTGCTGCTGGCATACAGCGATCCCGCGTTCATCGAAAAATATCTGGAGCAGCACCCGTTAACGCCGCTTGGACCCAACACTATCGTGCGTCGCTCACGCTTCATAGACGAATTGAACGATATTGTGCGCCAGGGTTACAGCATTGACCACGAGGAGATGTTTCCCGACACCTGCTGTATCGCCGCCCCCGTCTTCGCGCCACAGGGTCAAATTGTCGCCGCCCTCGCCATCTCTTTCGCCCCCAGTCTGCTCACCAAACGGGCAGAATGGCTCATCACGCAAGTCACACGCGCCGCCAATCACGCAAGGGCGGAACTCAGGTTGTCGGTGATTCAACAATAAAACAAGGTAACACAGGAATGACAGGCAATGATGGCAAGCACGCTTGCCATCATTGCCTGTCATTCCTGTGTTACCTTGTTTTATTACAAATTTCGCTCAACCGCCGCCACAAACTCCATTGTACTCGCTTCGCCACCCTGGTCTGCGGGTAAGCTACGGCCATCGTGATACACCTGTGTAATAGCCGATTCGAGCCGGTGCGCCTTCCCGGCATAGCCGAGATAATCGAGCAGCATTGCACCTGAAAGCAGCATGGCGGTAGGATTGATGATGCCGCGACCAGCGATATCCGGGGCCGAGCCATGCACGGGTTCAAAGTAGGCATATTGCTCTCCGTAACAGGCGCTGGGCGAGAGGCCGAGACCACCTATGCTGCCACTTGCCACGTCGGCGAGAATGTCGCCGTGTTCATTGCCCAGCACTAAGACATCCAGCGTCTCCGGTGCGGCAATCATGCGCCTGGCGAGGTCATCAATCAGATATTCCTCGTAGTTCAACTCCGGGATAGCACGTACCGCCTCGGACACAATCGAGCGAAAACGCCCATCGGTGCGCGGCATGATGGAGTACTTGGCCCCCAGCGTGACACGACCTGGATAGCCTTCCATCTTACGTCGCAATGCCAGTTCACAGGCAAATGTTGCCACACGCCGCATCTGCTCATCTGTGCAAATCCGCAAAGCGTAGGCACCTTCTCTGTCTATCGGAGGAGCTTGCCACCATGTGCTGCTGCTTGCCAGTGTCGCGAGTTCCGCGATGTCACCCTCTCGTGGTGGGTACATCCCTTCGAGATTCTCACGCACAATCACATAATCAATACGTTCAGGATGAAGCATGGGACTGCGATAGCCGGGGTGCCAGCTTACGGGTCGCACGTTGACGAAGGTCTCCTTGCCCCAACGCAGGTACCACAGCACTGGTCGGCTGGGACCACCGCTCGCTCCGAAGAGCGTGCATGTGGCCTCGTCAATGGCGCGGCGCGTCTCATATGGGAAGGCCGAACCATACTGCTCTACTCCTTCGCGCCCACTCACGGCATGTACAAAATGAATTTCGGGAGCCAGCCCATGCAGAATTTCTACCGTTGGCAGTACCACCTCCGGCGCGGAGTCATCGCCTGGAACCACGCAGACAGTGGGTACAGTAGGTGCGGTACTCTGTCGTCGCTGGCTCATCTCAACGTTCCCTCCCGACGGATATACTCGATGATGCCACCGGCGGCAACAATACCCGCTACAAAGGGTGTCAACGGCTGCGCCTGAAAATGCTGTCGCGTAGCCATATTTTGAATCACA
>DATGJV010000751.1:0-9075 GCA_035295005.1 Ktedonobacteraceae bacterium
AGTCGAATGGCGCGTGAGTTATTGATGGTTGGTATGCCGATAGCTTCGGCGGCTTCCAGGATAGTGAGACCTGGGCCATCCGAGACAGTTTTCAGCACGTAAGCGTCGTATTTTGTCAGCGAGAAGTTGGTCAGGTTGGTAACGGCAGCATACGGTTGCAGGACATCAATCTCATGTCCCCATTGCTGCAACTGGTCAGCTATCACCAACGGCATCGGTTTGCGGTCGTACCGTTCTTCCAGGATAAAGCAGAAACGCATCGGTAATCCTCCTCCATATTCATCCATTCGGGCTTATGAGAAAGAGTATACACCTCATGTTGCTCTCTGTATAGGAACTATTTCACATATTTTCTGTTTGTATTGAGACTGCTCTTTCGATGACTCGTCGCTGCGCTTCTCGCACGGGGTAATACATTGGCAATTTTTGCGTCGCAAAAATTGCCAATGTATTACCCCGTGCGAGAAGCGCAGCGACGAGCAGTATCTCCTTGACGAACAGAGTAATGTATTGTATCATTATATACACAATTTCTGTATGGAGGATAGGATGTTTGACCTGAATCATCTCGTTGGATTTGATTGGGATGCGGGGAACAAACAGAAAAATTGGGATAAACATCAGGTTGATTACACAGAGTGCGAGCAGGTGTTTTTCAACAAACCTTTACTGATAGGCGAAGATATAGGACACTCCACCCAGGAGCAGCGATATTATGTTCTTGGACAGAGTGATATGGGCAGAACATTATTCCTCGTATTTACGATAAGGGACAACAAAATACGCATTATTTCGGCTCGAGATCAGAGCAAGAAGGAAAGGATAATTTATGGACAGCAAACGTAAACCAATTCCACCCTCGAACAGTGAAGATGAAGAACGAGAGTTCTGGGCGACACATGATTCAACTGAGTATATTGACTGGAGCAAAGCTGAGAGAAACCCTACCTTTTCTCGTCTCAAGCCGTCTACCAGAACGGTTTCTATCCGTTTACCTGAGTCTTTGATTGCAGAACTCAAGACGTTGGCTAACAAGCGAGATGTGCCTTACCAATCATTGGTGAAAATGTTTCTTGCCGAAAAGGTGAGGGAAGAAAGCGCAAACTATGATTACAGGAATAAGGGTTAGTATCTGGTGGTTTCTATCTCGATCTGCGGAATAAACCCCCACCCACCAATATGTTATACTATACAGAGCTATGAAATTACAGCAACAGACAACCACTTCCATAACCTATATGCGGCACGAGGTGTGCCGACCTACTGTTGAGCGTTACCTGCTGGCCGCGGGGTAGCGACGTTTCTCCTTGCCCTTTTCCCTTGCAACAGGTCAATTGGCCTGTTCACTTTGTTTGCTATTCTGCTACTGCACTATTTTGTCCGCTCCGACGTGTCATAAAATATGATACCATGATGTATAGAAGGCTTTTCTCTACCATGCTATTACCTGGCAGCCTGGCGAATCAGACAGGCCAGATAAACCGGGTGGGTCGGGCGGAAAGGAAGATACGAGGAATTTTCTATGGATTTAATGGATAAGCTGGCGAGCCTGGCACAACGCTACGAAGAACTGAATAACTTGATGGCCCAGCCGGAGGTGCTTGACGATATTCCATTGCTGCAACGCTATGGGCGTGAACACGCGGAATTGGAAGAGGTCGTGAACATGTACCACGAACTGGCGGAGAACGACCGGCAGATTGCCGAGGCACAGGAGATGTACGAGAGCGATGACCTCGAAATGCGCGACCTCGCCTTTGAGGAGATCGAGCGCCTCAAAGCTCACAAAGAGCAGTTGCTGGAACAGGTGAAAGTATCTTTGCTGCCACGCGATATCATGGATGAGAAAAACGCGATCATCACTATTCAGGGTGGGGCCGGTGGCGACGAGGCGGCGCTGTTCGCGGGCGAGCTGTTCCGCATGTATAGCCGCTACGCCGATAGTCGGCGCTGGAAAATTGAGATACTGGATATCAACGAGACCGGCCAGGGCGGTATCAAAGATGTCACCTTTGTTGTCAGAGGCAAGAGTGCCTATCAACGCTTGAAATACGAGGGCGGCACCCATCGTGTACAGCGTGTACCGGTGACGGAGGCCAACGGGCGTATTCATACTTCGACTGCGAAAGTGATTGTGCTGCCGGAGGCCGACGACGATATCCAGATTGATATCAAAGATACCGACATTCGCGTAGATGTCTATCGCTCCACCGGTCACGGCGGCCAGAGTGTCAACACCACCGACTCGGCGGTACGTATCACGCATCTGCCGACGGGACTGGTCGTGACGTGTCAGGATGAGAAATCGCAACTGAAAAATAAGCTCAAGGCGCTCACCGTTCTCAAAGCCCGGCTCTGGGACCTGGAAGAGGCTCACAGACAGGAAGAATTAAGTAAATCACGACGGTCACAGGTGCAAACAGGCGACCGCAGCGAGAAGATTCGTACTTATAATTTTCCGCAGGATCGCGTGACCGACCACCGCGTCGGCCTCACACGGCACAATTTGCCTGGCGTTCTCAATGGTGAGATTGACGAATTTATTGATACCTTGATCACAGCCGATCAAGCAGACAAGTTGCAACACCTCTTTGAAGAAGAGGTGAAAGTGCGGTAAACAAAGGTTGAAAGGAAGGCAACGTTAATGGCACAGGTGACAGTAGACCGGACAGCCAATCAACAGGGTACATTGGCTGAGCTTAATCCCACGTATAGATTGCTGCTTGGCCCCGGCCCATGCAATGTAGACCCGCGTATCTTGCGCATTACCTCAGCGCCGCAGCTAGGACATCTCGACCCGGAATTATTTACTATTCTCGAAGAGACCGCTGAACTGTTGCGCTGGATGTTCCAGACGAAAAACGAGATGACGCTGTGCGTTTCCGGTTCCGGTTTCTCTGGCGCGGAAGCGGTATTGAGCAATCTGCTTGAAGAGGGCGATACAATTATCGCTGGCAGTCTCGGCTTCTTTAGCGGACAAATCGTCGAAATCTCGAATCGCGCCGGGGCCAACGTTGTGAACCTCGTCACGGAACTGGGCAAGCCATTGGACGCGGCAACGCTCGAAAAGGCATTTCAGGAACACCCGGAGGCAAAACTTTTCGCGACCGCGATTGCCGAGACCTCGACAGGTTTGTTGCAGCCTATGGAAGAGCTTGAGCGTGTGACGCATGCGCATGGTGCCTTGTTTGTGGTAGATGCGGTCTGTGGCCTGGGCGGCGTCCCGATGAATGTTGATGCAATGAAGATTGACGCCTGTTATGCCGGTAGCCAGAAAAGTTTGGGTGCGTTGCCCGGTCTTGCTCCTGTTACGCTCAATGAACGCGCCATAGAGGCCATTAAGCAGCGCAAACGCCCGGTACAGAGCTATTATCTCGACTTGCACTATCTCAGCCGCTACTGGAACGGCGACCATACCTACCATCACACTTCCTGTAGCAATCTTATCTATGGCATGCGTGAAGCTTTGCGTATCGCGCAAGAGGAAGGACTTGAGGCACGCTGGGCGCGACACCAACTGCATGGCGATGCTCTCAAAGCCGGTATTAAAGCACTGGGCCTGGGCATTTTGACGCAGCCTGGCTATGAACTTTCTGTTCTGACAGCGATTAGTCTGCCGGAGGGTGTAGACGAACTGGCGGTGCGCAAGGGATTGCTGGAAGAGTACAATATCGAAATTGGCGGTGGTTTCGGCCCGCTCAAAGGGCGATTGATTCGCATCGGTCTGATGGGGTACAATTCGTGCCGCAAGAATGTAGATACCGTTCTTGCCGCGTTAGAGCATGTTCTCCCACGTTGTGGTCTCCAGCCCGCTCCCGGTGCCGCGCTTGCCGCCGCAGACGAGGTTTATAAGAGCAGGAGTTAATAGTTCAGCGGCCATCCAGCACTCCACGGAGTGCTGGATGGCCGCTGAACTATTAACTCCTGCTCCATTTATGAGGATCAGGTGACAATGCCTTTTGACCAACCACAATCCATTCGTACCGTGTTTTTTGACGCAGGCTTCACATTATTACGCCCCTATCCTTCCACACCTGAAATCTGCCGGCGGGTTTGTCGGCGGCTCGACGTGCATATTGATCTTAAGGCCGTCGAACAGCGTATGTTTGAGGCTGAGGATTACTATCTCCAGCAGATGCGGACCAATCGGCACACGTGGGGCAGCGAAAAAACCATTTTACAGTTCTGGATGGGCTACTACGCGAACTTGTTGCGGCCGTTTGTCGCGGAACACGACGAGCAGCGTCTCTTCCTGCTGGCGAAAAGCGTTGCCGAAGAATTTGATAAGCACACAAGCTGGGAAACGTATCCCGATGTGCTGCCGGTATTGGAGGCTCTGAAGGCGAAAAAATATACATTGGGAGTTATCTCCGACTGGGGTATTGCGCTTGGCCCTATTCTAAGGAAGCTCAATCTGACGCAATACTTCGATTGTCTGTTGGTTTCTGCTGTCACACACTATGCCAAGCCGTCGCCTCAACTGTACGATATGGCATTGGAGCGTGCCAACGCCATTGCCGATTATACTGTGCATATAGGAGATTCATATATTTTCGACGTACTGGGTGCGCGGTCAGTTGGCATTACACCAATCCTGCTCGACAGACGTAGATATATACAGGAAAACAGTGTTGATTGTCTCCTTGTTCATTCGCTGACCGAACTGCTCGATCTGTTGGAGGTTGCATCATGATGCTGGAATATGCTGTCGCCCGCAGAGTACTTACTCTGACATGGACCAGTTTCGCTATCGGCGCGACTGCCGGTGCCATCACTACGCTGAGCCGCTACGTGAGCCGGGAGATTCGTCGTCGCCATTATCCTGCCTGGGAGGAATGTCATTGCGCTTTCAAATCGCAAGACAGCATCTTTCAAGTGCTGTACAGCCGTCATGAGCAACGCGGCGAAACGGTTTTTGCCGAAGAATGGGGCCTGACGCTCTCACATCCCCCACAGTGGTTGCGCCGTTTGTTGCATCATAGTTCGCAGGTATGCGCGACGCTCAATCCAGGTGACAACTATGTTGAGCGCGTCTCGCTGAGTCCACAGGAGGCCAGCAAATTAGCGTTCCTGCTATTCGCGGCGAACACCAGCGAAGATGCATTGCCAGAAACGAGTCAGCATATTGTGTGGCGGCGCGAAATACTCTATAGCCCGCGGCACTTGCTCGATAAATGCATGCGTCACCTCTATCCCGCCCATATTCCTGAAGAGCGTGTTGCTACCGCCGAACCGCTCGCGGCCCTCTGGGACCCTCGAAGCAATCTTCCCTTACCCAACGAGGGGGAGTTGCTGGAAACGCCGGAAGGGACGCGCATTGATTGTATCGGCTGGACGCCCACGCAAATTTCCTATTGCACAGCCCGCATAAAAGGGTAAACTGTAGTGAGTGTAGCGGGTGTAGTGGGCGCTAGCGATGGTTGTAAAACTCAAGCTGCCAGCGCCACTGCTGTTCTTCAGGGTCATTCCACCACTGTTGCAGGATACCAACTTCACCACCCGCGAGGATAACAGGTAGTCCGTAATCGGATGCGGTCGGCCAGAAATCTTCACGTGTCACCTGATTCCCTTGCCGCCGTAGCCGTGCCATTGGCGTATTGGCCGTTCGGGGCAAGTCGGCGCTGCGTGCAAGCAGTCCTCCATTATCGTCAAGCACTTCCACAGTCAGTTTTTCCGGCGCGGCATGGACCAGCAGCACGTCAGTTGCATCCAATCGGCCACGCGAAAATGAGACGCCTACAGCCGCGACATCGGGAATCCAGAGGTCCCAAATTTGTATCTCGCTCATTGCTATACCCTCCTTTAGTGACGCGACATTTAGGAACTCGACGTTGCTTCGCTCGTCGAGGGGGTGCGCTAAAGCGGACCCCTACAGTCCTACATTCCTTTACCCTCTATTGTACAACCTGTTATAATGAGGCGCGAACATATCACTATTTTCTGGGGCAGATTATATGGATGTACGGCAGTCCATAGACACACAGGCAGAGGAACAAGGGCCTTCTGCTGCTCTACAACAGCTATTAAAACCTCCATTGCGCTCTGAGCAACGGACAAATACGTTGTTGCCTCGTGTCCTCACACGCATTGATATGCTGGTCATTTTTCTCGCCATCGTCCTTTTTATTCCCAATGCGTCCGTGGTACAGGCTACGCAAGGGGCAGGTTCAGCCACCTATTTCTATTGGATTATCGGGGCGCTTACCTTTCTTGTGCCAGGGGCTGTCATTGCGGGGCAACTCAACCGCCTCATGCCGGTAGATGGCGGCATTTACGTCTGGACGCACCGTGCGCTTGGCCCATTGCTTGGCTTTTTCGCCGCCTTTTGCGCCTGGTTTCCCGGTGTGCTGGTACTGCTTTCCGTCAGCGATACGATCCTGTCGCTGTTGCAGGGGATTGGTGTGCAAATAGATGGCCCAAACTCAAACTGGCTTGCGGCTCCCTGGCAACAGGGGATAGTTGTCCTGCTCGTTCTTTTCATTAGTGGCTGGCTCTCCACGTTATCATTGCGCACCATTATGCGCTATGGCAAGCTTGTGATTATGCTGTATGGGCTGGGAATTCTCGTTGTCGGCGCGGCTGGTCTGGTGTGGTTGATGAGCGGACATCACCCGCAAGTTTCCATGACTGGCAACCAGTTAGGCTTTCATACGCAGAATATCGTACTCTATGGCGTGATTGTGCTGGCCCTGCTCGGCGTTGAAGTGCCGCTTAACATGTCGGCGGAGACGCGACATCGCACTGATGCCTCGCTCTTCCTCCGCCTGGGGCCGTGGCTTGTCCTGGTCGCCTATCTTATCTGTACATTTGCCGTGATGGTCGTTGTTCCGCCGGGTTCTGCCAGCTCGACATATTCGACCGTTACCGCCGTTGGCGCTGTTTTTGGCGTGCCGGTTGCCACAATCGCAGGCTGTATTTTCATCCTGTTTTTCCTGTTTGCCGCCGTTATATACAATGTCACCTTCGCTCGTATCCTCTTTGTTGCGGCGTTGGACCAACGATTACCATCATCGTTGGCGCGAGTAAACAGGAATGCAGCGCCAGGCAATGCTACTACGACACAAATTATCATCGTCGTTGCCCTCACTTTGTATACCTACTTCGTTGGTCCTCTATTGTACTACAGCTCGGTGGTTAATTTCTCGACCGCGGTCTATGATGTCACTCAGGCAGCTACTACTGTCATCTGGTGTATCTCAATGGTCATCCTCTTTCTCGATCTGCCCGTTCTCTTACGACGTTTTCATACCTTCTTCGCGAAAAAACCTGAGTACCTGATTGCTCCTCGTTGGGTCTTATATCTCTGTTGTCTGGTTGGTGGAGCGGCAAGTTTGCTGGGTATCTGGGCGACATTAACGTCATCGTGGGATAGTACCTTGTTACCCAATAACCAGTGGGTTGTGTATGTCGGCGTATCTTCACTGGTTTGTCTGATTGTCGGGCTCATTGGTTCGGCCTATCCACGCCTGTTAAGCAGTTTGAACGAACAGACTGCGGCCGCCCGTGAAAATGCTCGCCTCTATGACGAACTTCGCATTGCCTACGCGAAACTTAGTGAACTCGATAACCTCAAAGATGCCTTTCTCACGACTGCCAGCCATGAATTGCGCACTCCGCTTACCATCATGCAAGGCTATCTTGAGCTTCTTTACGAGATGGACGGTCTTGAGCCAGATATGCGCCGCTCTTTCCTCAACAAGGCGCGGCGTGCCTGTGATGAACTTGTTCTCCTTCAAGCCAATATCATGGATGCTAGCCGCGTAAAACTTGATGTTGCCGCGCTCCACTGCTCGCGTTTGTTGCTCAAAGATGTATGCGCTACCGTCTGCGACCTCTTTGAACCAGTAATTATCAAGGAGCAGCGCCAGATTAGTATCAACATTCCCGCTTCCCTGACTGTCTGGGCCGACGAGATACGCCTGAAGCAGGTACTGCGCAACCTCTTCGAGAACGCTTTGCGTTATTCACCGCCCCGGACACCGATTACGATCACGGTCGAGGAGGAACCCGCGCTGAATACCTCGCGCATCAGCGTCATTGATTGCGGCGCGGGCATTCCTCTCGACAAACAGGCATTCATTTTCGAACGTTTCGCACGCCTGGAACGCGATATGAACACGACGATACGCGGCAGTGGTCTTGGTCTCGCCATCGTCAAACAACTGGTTGAGGCAATGCATGGCACCATCACCGTCGAAAGCAGCGGTATCCCCGGCGAAGGCACAACGTTTTCTTTTACGTTGCCGACAGATGAACCGGAGTAGCCCTGTCAGGAATCGCAGGATTGAATCACTTTTTTCGCCTGAATGCCTCGGTTGAGGGGCGATATGGGCGTATCATCCAGAGTGGTCGGCGCAACCCATCGGGCCTGTCCGTTTGTGGGCGCGTCATTGCCCACCATTGCGTGTAGATGTCGTATGCCTTGTTTCTATCTACAAAGACATCACCATAGCGGTCGTTCGCGTGGGCAGGTCCGACAGTGACCTTCTGATGCCAGCAATGCATGCCGCTAATCGGGTCGGGATGCACAGAGAATGTCAGGTTTTGATGCACACCGGCTTCACGCCAGAAGATACGCGCCGAATCGGCATCGGCGCTCTCGTAAGGTCGCACACCTTCCAACTGGCGCATGCGCCATATAGCATTCTCTTCGCGTCCCAGGGAGACCAGCGCCGAAGTCCAACGGTCTGCGCCCTGATCTGTTGCCAATCGCCAGCGACCGAGGTGATGCGAGCAGGCAACCACGCCCGGACGAATGCCATCCGTTACCCAGACTCGATTCACATAGTACCCAATTTCAGTGGACACGCGCAAGAGATCGCCCGTTTGCACGCCGATGCGCCTGGCATCAGTGGGATGAACCCAGACAGGGTTGGCGTTCGATATCTCATTCAGCCATTTCGCGTTGCCCGAACGAGTATGCACCAGCGTTGGCAGGCGGAAGGTAGGAATGAGCAGATATTCACCGCGTTCGGGGTCAATGTTGGAGCGATGCACATGGCTGGTAATATAGCCAGGAGTGGCGTATTCGGGCCAGCCCCACTCTTTCAACGTTGCTGAGTAGAATTCCAGTTT
>DATGJV010000752.1:0-2844 GCA_035295005.1 Ktedonobacteraceae bacterium
GCCAGCAAGGACTGGTTGGTGCAGATATTGGAGGTTGCGCGTTCGCGGCGAATATGCTGCTCGCGAGTCTGCAACGTCAGGACGTAGCCCGTCTGTTTGTTGCCGCTCTCCTCAATGGTTTGTCCAACGAGACGCCCCGGCAACAGGCGCATGTACTTCTGTTTGGAGGCGATGAAGCCGAGCGCGGGGCCACCATAGCTCATAGTATTGCCGAAGCTCATAATTTCGCCCACCGCGATATCCGCGTTATACTCGCCCGGCGGGGCCAGTAAGCTCAGGGAGGCTGGCTCGGTGATGTTGCTGATGAAGACGGCCTTACCTTTGTGCGCGATAGGTTCGATGGCCGTCATATCCTCAACGCAACCAAAGAAGTTTGGTTGCTGGATAACCACCGCCGCCGTAGTTGGTGTTACCGCCTCGTTCAAATCTTCCAGCGAGGTTACGCCATCGCGGAGCGGCACTTCTTTGACCGAAAAGCCGCGTGCATGAGCGTAAGTGTGCAGCACCTGGCGGTACTGTGGGTCAACACCCTGCGAGATAACCACTTCGCCGCGTCCGCCGGGACCGATTGCCAGCAGCACCGCTTCCACAACGGCAGTAGAGCCGTCGTACAGTGAAGCATTGGCGATATCCAGCCCTGTTATCTGGCAAATCATCGTCTGAAATTCGTAGATTGCCTGCAACATACCCTGGCTTACCTCTGGCTGGTAGGGCGTGTACGACGTGACGAATTCCGAACGATGTTGTAGATGCGGCACCACGCTGGGTATCGCGTGGTCATAGGTGCCAGCGCCGAGAAACGAGATCGTGGTGTCGAGATTTTTATTTTTCGCGGCCATGCTCGTGAGCAAACGTTTCAGGTCCGGTTCCGACATGGTGGCTGGTAAGTCCAGTGGGCGTCGCAAACGCACATTTTCTGGGACGGGCGTCAGTAACGCCTCCAGCGAAGGAAGTCCCAGGCGTGCAAGCATCGCCTCCTGGTCTTCCGCAGTATTGGGTATATAGCTCATAATTTTCTCTCTGTATTACCGACCCTGGAGATAGTGTTTGTACTCGTCGGCGCTCATCAGGCTATCAAGTTCTGATGGGTTGCTCATTTTGACCGTCACCATCCAACCAGCTTCGTAAGGCTGGTCGTTGATGAGTTCCGGTGTATCTTTCAGCGCCTCATTTACCTCGACAAGTTCGCCGCTGATAGGCGAGACGAGTTCGGAGGTAGCTTTCACCGATTCGATATCGCCGAATTTGGCCTCGTGTGCGATAGACTCAGACTTGTCCCACGGCAGTTCGATGTACACGATGTCGCCAAGCTGGTCCTGTGCGTAGTCGGTGATGCCGATCACCGCGTTCTCACCCTCAACTCGCACCCACTCGTCCGATTTGCTGTATTTGAGATTAGCTGGATGATTCAGACTTGCCATACGAAATAACTCCTTTGCTGAAAAAAACGACTGTTTATTTCTTCCGTTTATAAAACGGCAGCGCCACAATTCGCGCCGCCACTTTTTTTCCGCGAATGTCTATTGCCACTTCCTCACCGATTTTGGTGTGGGCCGCGACAACATAGCCCATGCCGATGTTTTTGTGCAGTGTCGGACTGGGTGCGCCGCTTGTCAGTGAGCCAATGGGATGCTCGTTATCATAAATGACGTACTCGCTGCGACAGACGCCGCGCTCGATCATCTCGACACCGATCAGCTTCCGCTCAACCCCTTGCTCTTTGATTTTGACTAACGCATCGTGTCCAATGAAGTCGCCCTTGTTCAGTTTGACCGTCCAGCCAAGCCCTGCTTCCAGTGGGTTGGTCTGCTCGTTCAGTTCGTGACCATAAAGGCAGTAACCGGCTTCCAATCGCAGTGTGTCGCGTGCGCCCAGTCCGGCGGGCAGCAGCCCGTGTGGCTTTCCTGCTGCCAGCAGGTCGTTCCACAATTTAGGAGCGTCCACCGGGGCAAAATAGAGTTCAAAGCCATCCTCGCCGGTGTAGCCGGTGCGCGAGATAATGCAGTTTACCCCATCCACCAGCCCCGCTTCAAAGTGATAGTAGCGAATACTTGTCAGGTCAACTTCGGTGAGCGGTTGCAGGATGGTTTGCGCCAGCGGCCCCTGTAGCGCGAGCAATGCTGTGGTATCGGATTGGTTAGCAAGTTGCAGGTTGGGAAAGTTTTTCGACTGCTGTTCCACCCAGTTATAATCTGTGTCAATATTGCCTGCGTTGACGACCAGCATGTAATCATCATCGGACAGGTGATACACCAGCAGGTCATCAATTACGCCAGCATCGGGCTTGCAGATCTGCGTGTAGAGCGCCTGCCCACTTGCCAGCTTCGAGACATCGTTGGGAACAAGGTATTGCAAGAAAGGTAGCGCGTCCGCCCCACTGACCTTGAACTCGCCCATGTGACTCACGTCGAAAAGTCCGGCGTGTGTGCGCACGGCGTTATGCTCATCAATGATACTGCTATATTGTACCGGCATCTCCCAGCCGCTAAACTCGACGATGCGAGCGCCCAGAGCCTTATGCTCAGTATATAGCGGGGTACGTTTCAACGCTGCTGCCGTGTTCGTGGTGTCTGTCATATATCGTCACTCCAATGTGAAATAGAGGGTCATTATTGTCTGGTTCCATGATATCAGATTTTGGGGGTGACGACAAATCTCCCCTGTAAAACCTCTGCCTGGGCCGTTTGAAGAACGATGCTCTTTGCCAGACCTGTGCTTGACAGCAGAACTGACAGCAAAAGCTTTTGTAGACTACTGAAACAGGTCATTCAGTTTGTCCATCGCTTCTTGCTGCATAGTTGGAAGGATGTGGAAGTAGGTATCCATCGTCATACTAATATTACT
>DATGJV010000753.1:0-18325 GCA_035295005.1 Ktedonobacteraceae bacterium
GTCAGCATTGTCTCGAACGCAACATGACGTGGAGAGCGCAATAATGCGAGAGCGGACTCGCCAATAGCTGCATCGAATACCTTGCACGCGGTGATGACATAGCGCCAGAAACGAGCGGGATCATTATCACCCGCGTCAAGCGACACCCATGCTACAGGTGCCATATCCAGTCGTGCGCTTTGCGCGGCAACCCATTCACTCAACAACGTCGTTTTGCCGAAACCGGCGGGAGCAGAGAGCAGCGTAAGTCTATACTCAAGCCCCTCATCAAGTCGTGCGAGCAACACCCCTCGTGACACCCACGATCGGTGTGGTCGCGGTGGTGCCAGCCTGGTACTCAGTAATTCATTCGTTTCAAGAGGTTGTGTGTGTTCATGCTCTTTCATAATGCAATATCAGCTTTTTTATGCATACATCCCTATAGCCTGTTCAACATAAGGTCTGCCGCTCGCACGCATTATGCGTGCCAGTTCCACGATATCAAAGGGAACGTGGCGAAAGGTGATGCCGTGGCAGGCACCATCAGAGGATACAATCGCGTAATCAGCCCAGGGGTCTACCAGAAGCCCTTCTTTAGAAAGCTCCCAGTTATAGGCAAGCGAGACGCTACCTGGGTTGAAATACCAGCTATTACCCAGGCGTCGCAGCTGCTGCGTGTGCGTATGTCCGCCTGTGAGCAGTGTTACATTGAAGCCGCCCAGCAACTGTCGAAAGGTTTCATCCGGGGTATCAGGCAGCAGAATATCGTCGTAAGAATGAGGCGAACCATGAAAACAGAGCAGTTTCTTCCCGCCTTCCAACGCAATCTCAATCGTAGGTTGGAATTGTCGCATGTACGCCATATCTTCGCCGGAAAGTTGTGCTAGCGACCACTCCCTGACCGCCCGTTGCTGCTCGCTCGTCTGCTCATTTGGTGATGTTTCTATTCCCGTTAGTAGCCAGTCATCGGCATTGCCCATCACGACGGGAAAGCCCTGATCTCTGAGACAACGAATCGTCTCGGCTGGTTGCGCTCCTCCTTGAATCGCGTCGCCCAGGCAAACGATTTGCTCAATACCTTGCCGCCGAATATCTTCAAGCACATGTTCGAGCGCAAAATAGTTGCCGTGAATATCTGAAATGACAGCAAGTCGCATTATCCTGTTCCCCTTTCGCTGCTTGCAATCAGTATAATCATACTGTCACTATTTTATCACGTCCTTTACGCTGAGTTCTTGATAACTTATAACTGAGAAGAAAGATACTCCCACAGCTTAGCCGTTGCCTCTGTACAGTGCCGACTGCGTTCTGCCAACTCTTTGAGCCGATTTTCAGCAGCTATCAAAACCTGCTCCGGCGTGCCGGACGACAGTTGATCTAAAACCGAACGAATCGCCTCAAAGCCGTAATTGGCTTTACGCAAGAGGGCGATAACCTGGAGTGTGCGCAGATGCTGCTCATTGTAAAGGCGATACTTGCTGCTCTTATCTCTGTGTGGCTGTACCAATCCTTGCGCCTCCCAGAAACGAATGGCGGAAACGCGCACACCTGCACGCTGTGCGACATCACGAATATAGAGCGGTTTGGCAGATGTATTTCCTTCATATATAGGTGGCAATGCGGTTGAAAGCGTCCGCAAAATCTTGAGCGTCTGCTCAAGTTCTCGACGGCTCTGATGAAGAGCGGCGTGGCGAGCATCTATTTCAGACAGTACCGAAGAGAGATCGTGTGTATGTACATGTTGCATAATATGCAGAGCATGTTCCCAACCATAGCCAGCAATCAACACACGAGCCAGGCGCAAGGCATGTAGATGTTGCGAATTATACAAACGATACCCCTGTGGGCCTCGTTCCACCGGTGGGATAAACCCGTAGCGTTCATAATCGCGTATGGCCTGTGTGCTGAGACCAACATCACGTGCCAGGTCAATAGATCGTAATGTCTTCTTGCGCAACCTTCAACTCAAACTTTCAATTGTGGTATGATACTTTGTTCACAATTTTCATCTATCTTCCCCGCAGAACCCTCAATTCTTGCATAATTGTTCTATCATAATCTTGAGTTGATTGCAAGGCTGGCACATTGCTGCGCTCGTGCCAGAGGGTGCGCTAAAGCGGACCCCTACAGCGCCTTCGGCGCTATACATACCCGCGCCCACAGGCGTGTAGGGGTCCGCTTTAGCGCACCCACAGAAAGGAATCACCATGTCCGAACCACAAATCACCGTCCGCAATCTTTCTAAAACGTATCGTGTGCCAGAGCGCGAGGAGGGATTAATGGCCTCTATTGGCAGCCTCTGGCGGCGCAAGTATCGCGACGTGGAAGCTGTCAAAAATATCAGTTTTTCGATAGAGGCGGGTGAAATGGTGGGTTTTCTGGGGCCAAATGGGGCTGGCAAGACCACCACGCTCAAGATGCTGGCTGGATTACTATACCCAACTGCGGGTGAGGTGCGCGTGGCAGGTTTTGTCCCCTGGCAGCGCAAGCCCGATTACCTGCGGCGCATCAGTATGGTGCTGGGCAATAAAAGCCAGATGTTGTGGGATATCCCGCCTCGTGATTCGTTTCGTATTACGGCTGAGATTTATCGAGTGCCGCGAATAGAACTGAACAAAACCCTGGACGAACTGTTTGACCTGCTGGACATGCAAGCTATTCTGGCAAAACCCGTGCGCAACCTCTCGCTGGGAGAGCGTATGAAATGCGAGCTGGTCGCCGCGCTGCTCTATCGTCCACAGGTGCTGTTCCTCGATGAGCCAACACTGGGATTGGATATCTCGATGCAGCGCCGTCTGCGCCAGTTCATCGCCGAATACAACCAGCGCACTGGTGCGGCCGTTATCCTCACTAGCCACTACATGGCCGACGTGGAGGCGCTCTGCCCAAGAGTCATTATGATTCACCACGGGCAACTACTCTACGATGGTACATTACACTTGTTGGCAAACCAGTTTGCTCCGTATAAACTCTTACGTGTCACTATCAATGATGACTCACAGATAGATACTTTGCCACTCTCAGGAGGGGTAGCCCTCGTTGCGCATGAAGAGTCTTCCTGGACATTGCATGTGCCACAGGCGGAGGTGCCGGCATTTGCTGCGCACATCCTCAATACGTTACCGGTGCTGGATATAGCCATTGAGGACCCGGCAATTGAGACGGTGATAGATACCATCTATTCAGAAGGCATTGTTGGAGGTGTGCAATGAACCTGCGCGGCGGCTGGGCGCTTATTAAAGGAACATGGATGAGCTGGTTGCAACAGCGCAGCTTTTTCTTTCTACTGGCTTTCGGCTGGATGATTCCCCCCTTAATAATGCTCTTTGTCTGGTACACGGCGGCAAGTACGCAAGCGATAGACGGGCTGACCCAGAACGATTTTGTTACCTATTACCTGCTCTTTATTCTGGTCAATCAACTGACCTACTCGCAAACGAACTGGACAGTGGGTGATGCTATCCGCAATGGCGATATGAACCTTATACTTTTACGCCCGATCCCACCTCTATTCTACACAGTTGCCTCGGAGGTCGCGGGGAAAGTTGTTTACATGACCTTCGTCATACCTGTTGTTGTCGTGCTGGCTCTGATTTTCCATCCAGCGTTGCACCCATCTCTGTATCAAATTCTTGCCTTTCTTCTGGCGTTGATGTTCGCGTGGCTCTTGCGTTTCTTCTGGGGCTACTGGCTGGCCCTGTTAGCCTTCTGGGCAACACAGGCCAACGCATTGTTAGGCATACAGGACGCCCTGATTTTTCTATTAGCAGGGCAGGTCGCTCCCGTTGCTCTCCTACCTGGCCCGTTAGGCGTGCTGGCGCAACTTCTGCCATTTCGCTACATGATCAGTTTTCCCATCGAAATCCTGCTCGGCCATTTGAACACTTCTCAGATACTGACAGGGTTTGCCGGTCAAATTGGCTGGCTGTGTACGACGCTTATCATATTCACAGGAATATGGCGCAACGGTGTGCGCCACTATACCGCAGTAGGAGGGTAAACATGTATTACATTCGTATCCTTGCCTTGTTCCTGCGTGTCTCTGTGCAAGAAGAGATGGCGTATCGCTCCAACTTTTTCATCAGTCTGCTCCAATCCCTGCTCGATTTGAGTGTGGGTGTCCTGAGTATCGTTGTGCTGTTCAGCCAGATCACTATCATCCACGGCTGGAATTTCGCGACCACACTGGCGTTACTGGGAACGTACCTCATGATAAGCGCCATACGCGCCATCGTCATCGGGCCGAGCTTCGAATCGCTGGTAGGGCTCGATGGCGAAATATGGACGGGGCGTTTCGACTTCACGCTGCTGCGTCCAGTACCAGTACAATTCCTGGCAAGTTTCCGTCGCTGGCGTGTACTGCCAACCATTGACCTCTTTTTAGGCATCGGGGTATTAGTCGTAGCCACGACAAAACTGACCCAGGCGCTGACACTTGCCCATGTGCTAACCTTTCTTATAGCACTGCTTGCCGGAATGTTCATTCTGTATGCCATCCTCCTGGTCTTCGCCAGTTGCGTCTTCTGGAGTCCTGGTTTCCTTTTCACCTGGGTCTTCGATGGTATTTTCCAGATGGCACGCTACCCTCTGGGTCTCTATCCCGGCTGGGCGCGTCTCATCCTGACATGGCTTATTCCGGTGGGGGTTATGACAACGGTGCCAGCACAGGCTCTGACGGGAGATATTCCCTTCATTACCCTTGCAGGCACCGTGATTATTGCTGTTGTGCTGGTAGTTGGCGCGTCTGTTCTTTTTCAAACGGGATTGCGCCGTTATGCGAGTGCATCGAGTTGAGATTCCTTACCCTCGTTGCACCTGCTCCATCATCACCGCCTGTGGTTGTGGCTGGTAGGCATAGCCAAAATTGCTCTCGTCTTTCGGCGATGCTTTCTCTTGCGAACCTGTGCTGAGCATCACACGGGCGAGTTGCCCTGAGAGCCAGGCTAACCAGTTCAGAAAGTAGAGCGAGCCGAGTGTGAGCATAATACCTGCCGGTACGCCGAGGAACGAGCGGACGAACATACCCATATCGAATGTGCCATCTGTGTAGACAAAGAACGGCAGCCACGAGTGTGCCTCATGTCCATGCGCATTGATGATAGCAAGAATATTCGCATTTATAAGGTAGGCGACTGGTTCCAGGGTCATAGTGAACGAGGAGACCAGCAGCGTCAGTGCTACGCAGAAGGAAAAGATGCCGAGCGGAAATTTGATGAAAAGGTAGGCCAGGCTTTTCCAGGTGGTGGGACTGCTCAACCCATTCTTCACCCATTGCACCCAGGAAAACTTTGTTCGAGCAGCATATTTTCGTGCATCTGCTATCTCAACATGCAACATGTGCCGTGCCAGTTCGCGTTCCAGTGCCGCGAGGCCACGCATGGCGAAGTAGGTGAGGACCAGTATAGGTAAGCCAACCCAGACAATCACCGTGCTAAGGCCGAGCGATAACATCGTCACGAGAAAGACAAAGTAGAATGTTCCCAGGGGGAAGGACAGCAGAAGATAGGATATATTCAACCACGTTTGTTTGCGCCCCAGAGCATTGAATAAAGTTGCCATTGTTTTTCTCCTTGTATGCAATAATTTAATACTTATTTTCATTCGTCGCTGTGTTTCTTGCGACACTCAAAGCATACACGTGAAGAATGGTAAAAGTATGGCGAAAGTGTAACAGAAATGTGGCAGGTGATTGTATGTCTACCTGCCTGACAATATATTGTGAGATATGGGGATATGCGGCGTTGATACTATCTCTGTTTGCTTTTATTTACCGGTTGTAATCGTTCCATCCGGGTTCACGCGGATGGTGACACCTGGTAGGGGGCTGGGTGCAGGCCCAGAAACAACACTGAAGCCATTAAAGGGATCGAAAATTGCGCCGTGAGCGGGACAGATGAGCTTTTGCTGCCCCGCATCATAGTGGACAGGTACTCCCTGGTGAGTACATGCTTTCTCACAGGCAACGAATTTCCCGTTGGCGAGGTGAATAAGCAGGCTGCCATTGCCATCAGCAGGGTTGGTAAAGGCTTTGGACGTATTGATGCCCTGATTGGTATATCCTATAACCGTGCCGGTGTGTGACGGTGGTGGTGTTGGGGTCGGTGCTGGTGGTCGTGGCGTCGGGGTCGGTTGCGCACCCTTTGTTGGTGAAGGCCGGGTTCCGGGTGTTTTAGATGGCAACGGTGTTTTTTGCGTCCCCGTCGTTGATGCCGCAGTGGGAGTCTGTTCATGTGTAGCGGGAGTTGTCGCCGAGGACTGCCTGTCGGCGATTTGCGCACGTTTCATACTCTGACTGAAGTGTGCGAAGCTGATACCCCCAATGGTAATCATCCCCACGGCAACGCTGCCAGTTGCGATGAGCGCAATGACACGCCGCCTATCCTGCTGGTGACGTGAGGATGGTTTGGCATGCGCAAGACGGACAGGTGAACGCGAAAATGTTCCTGGTGCTGGTCCAATTTCCTTCGGTTTTGGTGAGGTGGACTGCGGTATCGTGGCGGCCCACCATGTAAATGGATCAATACTGCCCACCGGGTTTGTATCACTTATTGCGGGGCTTCTCCCCACGAGCGTCTGTTCTGTGGCACCGGGTGGCATCAACTGCGGCTGCGTGGGAGAAAGCATCTCTTCCTCAAACCAGTTGACGGTCGGCGGTAGAGTGGTCTGGAGATCCTGTGCCAATTGCTGTGTAAAAGTGGTAGGCGGTTGTTGCGCCATTTGCAGCATCTTCAGGACACGCTCCATTGATTGAACCATTTCGCTGGCGTACTGGTAACGCTGGTCAGGGTTGCGCTCCATTGCCTTGCTCACAACAAGGTCCAGTGCTTCCGGGGTATCGGGGCAGATAGCGTGCAACGATGGGCAGGGAAGCTTTAGCCGCATACGTGCGATTTCTAGCGGATCATGTTCGATAAAGGGGAGCGTACCACTTAACATCTCGAAAAGCAACACGCCAGCTGCATAGATATCGGCACGCGCATCAACAGGCATCCCCAGTACGTGTTCAGGGGCAACATACGCGGGGTTTCCCAGGAACTCGCCGGTGATACTAAACAGGTGCCCCTGTGACCGCCTACTCGGTTCGTCACTATGCGCTTCCAACAGAGTTCTCAGGCCGAATCCTGCTAACTGGACGGTCAGTTCTCGACTCACTAATACGTTGGTGGGACTTATGAACCCATGCGTGACACCATTGCTCCGGGCGTAATCGAGGGCGGACGCCACTTGCCTGAGTATATGCAACGTTTGTGCTGGCGTAAGGCGTTGCTGCTGTTTGAGTAAGCGGGCAAGCGAGGTCTCCTGGGAAAAGTCCGTGACCAGGTAGAGATGCCCGGCCTGTTCCCCAAAATCGTAGATCGGGAGGATATGTGGATGTTTCAGAGCGACCAGGGAGGCCCCTTGTTGGACAAAACGCGCCATAAAGTCAGCTCGTGCTTTGTCCGAAAATGTTGCCGGGAAGTTAAAGGCAATAATCATAACCACGTGGCCGGATGTTTCTTGCCGGGCCAGATAGACCGCGTTGAATTGCCCCTGTCCGAGCAGGCGTTCCACTCGATAGGTCCCCAGTGTTGTTCCTACAACCTGTCCCGCGCTTCTTGTTTGCGTTTGCATTTTCTGATACCCTCCAAAAATCATGCCCCCCATTCGGTGTTGTTCTCTTTGTTCAGTCTAACTGACAAAGAGAACTTTACTCACCAAAAACAGTGTACAGATATATGTTGAAATGCGTCAATTCAGGCCGCTTGCAATAGGACTTGTTGGGGATTAGTGATGTCGTGTCTTAACCGGCTTCATAGTGTTTCAAAGACGATATTGATGGTTCATACTGTCTGTTGCTCTCCCAAACTAGGATAAGAGTACCGATTTGTGGCATAAGCCACGACCATACAGTACGTTAGATGATAACATCATAAAAAATCGCCAATATATGCCCGTTTACATGGAAGGGAATGGGAATACAGCGCAAAGGGACCAGAGGTATGAGATGAGTAAGCAGTCAGCGTATGTGATAATTGGCAACGGTATTACAGGGGTAACAGCTGCCGAGCTTCTTCGTGGTGAAGACCCAGCATGCGCCATCACCATCATCGCGGATGATCCCTTTCCCGTGTACTATCGCCCGGCCCTCAAAGATTATCTCGGTGGGCGTCTACCGGAAGAGAAGCTTTGGGCGCGTCCTACCACCTTTTATCGCGATCAGCACATTCGTTTTGTTCCAGGGCGTATTGTGGCTATCAACACAGCCCAGCAGTTTGTGCAACTGCACAACGGTCAGCCGGTCGGTTACGATAAACTGCTGCTCGCCAGTGGCGCACATCCTCGCACGCTTTCCTGTCCCGGCATTGATCTGGCAGGAATCTCGACCTTGCGCACTATCGCTGATTACCAGGAAATACTGCGCCGTTTAGAGAATGCGCAACGCATAGTGGTTTATGGCAGCGGAACATTGGCCCTCGAAACGGCTGAAACGCTGAACCATCGCGGCTATCAGGTAACTCATCTCATGCGTGGTCATACCCTCTGGTCGGAGGTGCTTGATCCGGTCGCTTCCGACCTTGTGCTGCACGAGGAACGCCGTGCGGGCATTGATGTACGTACAGGGGAAGAAATCGCCGCAATTACTGGCAAAAATAGACAGGTATCTGCTGTTGTTACGACTGGAGGAGCGCGTATTGCTTGCGACATCGTCCTGATTGCCATCGGAATTGAACCCAATATCTCCTATGTTCGTGGCAGTGGCATTGCATGTGGACGTGGAGTCAAAGTGAATAACGGCATGTGTACCAGTGCGGCGAACGTCTATGCTGCCGGGGATGTGATTGAAATAACAGATGGATCTACTGGACGCACACGAGTACTGGGACAATGGTTCCCTGCCATTCAACAGGCGCGGGTGGCAGCATATAATATGTCGGGTATGCTCACTTCCAACCACCTATTTTCTCCTGATGCAAACATCCAGACAGATGCGGCATTGCGGAATTATTATAATGCCACATTCCTGCACGGTCTGGATTTTGTTTCCATCGGACGGCTATCGCTTCCACCGTCAGCGCAACACTACCAGGAAATTATTGCCCCACCGCAACCGCAAACCTATCGCAAGATCATGCTGCTTGCTGGCATAATGCAGAGTGCTTTGCTCTTAGGTGATCGCAAAAACGCGCTCGTTTATAAACGCGCTATTGATTATCGCGTCAATCTTTCACCTGTTGTCAGCCAGTTATTCTCCACTGATTTTGCACTTGATGATTGGCTAGATGCGCAAGGCGTGCCACCACTTCTTCTGAATGTGCATAAAGAGAGCGGTTCAGGATTACAGGATGTACGGGAAACAGGGAACACAAATACCACCATGCACGTTCCTGCTGAACTTGCGTCCAACTCCACCGCACAGAACCATGATGCATTTCTTGTCCCTGTTCCTCATGCCGGTGTCCCTGTTGCGGTTACAGAGAAACAGTTGAACAAAGATGATCAGGTTGGTGCGATTACCATTGGGCGACAGCCGGGAGTAGTGCTTTTCCTTGATCATCGTTCAGTATCCCGGCTCCATGCGGAAATCGTCTGCTCAAACAGCGCCTATCTCTTGCGGGATAAAGGCAGCTCCAACGGTACCTTCGTGAATGGTACCTTGCTTCCTCGCGATACACCCTGGACGCTACATTCGCATGACCAGATACGTTTTGGCGATGTGCAGTTTCATTTTGAATTGCGCCGTCGTGTGCTACTCACCGATCTACCGGCTGACGCGCCCTCATATGCTCGTTTCCCGCATATACAGGAATCGGAGGTTTATGCCAGTATCTCACGTATTCTCCCTGAGACTATCCTACGCTCATTGGACGATACTCCCACACTCGTGCTGATAGGTAAGGATGCCCATCCCCGCGTGATTGCGCTGGAGGATGAGAAGCGATACAGCTTTGGGCGCGGCCAGGAGAACGAAATTGTGATGAATGATGCCGCCGTGTCACGTAAACATGCTGAAATATTCAGTGCGCCCGATGGCTTCTATGTACGCGATTTCAATAGCCGGTACGGAGTTTTCGTGAATGCCGTCAAGATCAACAATGCGTTTCATCTCTCGCATGGAGACCGTGTTGTGCTGGGTAATACGCTGGTGTACTTCTCGTATTCACGCATGGCAAAGCTAGAATACCGCAATAAGCGGGTACCCTGGCACCCCAATAATAATTCACACGGTCCTGTTGTAGAGGGCCTGAGCCATCGCAGTGAGGTACGCGCTCTGGATGCGGAGCGTATTCAGTTTGAGATCAATATGTGTATCGGGTGCGACCGTTGTATGGATGCCTGCCCTGTACCCATGTCGGCACAGGTCAATATTGCCGATCTCAACCAGGCCACCATTTCACAGAGTGTTGCCCCGCAGATCATGCGATTTACACATGCCTGTATCATGTGTGGTTCCTGTGTGCCTGTGTGTCCGGTAGATAATCACAGGGATTTGTTGATGTTGTCTCTCAAACAACGGATAGGGGTTTCCTGGAATCTCGCGCCTGATGCAGATCGTCTGGCCGCCTCACTGCCGCCCGGCTGGACAACGCCCCTGCTCATCAGACGTTTGCGTGAGCAAGCGATATTGAATAATCCACAGCATGTGCCTGATACCTACCTGCTGCATATTGTGGCCGCCTCGTCTACAAAAGTACTTACGCCAGGAGGGGCGCTGATTCGAGAAGGAGAGTATGGGCGCAACATGTATCTGATACTGGATGGCTGTCTGGAACTGACGGCGACGGATAGAGACAATCTGGAATTTCCCGTTGCGATTCTCCGGCATGGCGAATACGTAGGAGAGGATGGAATGCTGACGGGGCATCCGTATAAAACATCGGCATACGCTCAGAAACCCACGCTGGTGCTGGAAGTACCAGAACAGGCTATGCAATGCCTGATGGAACTGGTTCCCCAGGTGCGCACGCATTTTGACAGGTCTTATGCCGCGTTCTCATTGAAATCAATCTTGAAACGCGTTGCCCTCTTTCAGGGGGTCTCGGATGCCGACATGCAATCGCTGGTTCAACTGACGCCCATCAAGCAATATGAGCGGGGTGAGCAGCTTTTTGCCGAAGATGACAGGGGAGACCGACCTTCGCGTGAGACGCTACATGTTCTGTTGGAAGGCTTTGTGAAAGTCGCCCGGCACACCGCAGCGGGAATGGGATGGGACAGGAGCGATGAACGAATTCTTGCCTACCGGCAGCATGGAGATTACTTCGCGGGCGGTCTTGACCTGTTGGGTGATGGACAGGCGGTGACGGTAACGGCTATCAATCGTTGCCGAGTTGCCGAAGTGCCACGCTTGCCCCTCCTGGCTTTGTTCCAGCGTTACCCCGAAGTGCAGCAGCGTTTCGCTCTACGCCTTCGCGAATATGCTGAAACTGCAGCCTCAGTGCAGGGCTATAGCGTCTTAACCGGGCCACTGCGGAATTACAGTCCAGCAACCAGTGCCGCCGACGTTCATGTTCAGGCGGGGCTTCATTCGCTGGTAAACGACGGGGTTGTGGAGGGTACGGAGGTGCTAGTGATTGACCTGGACAAATGCATTCATTGCGATGAATGTGAGAACGCATGCGCCCGGCGTCATGGATCCTCTCGCATGAACCGCAAGGGAATGGTAATTGGCAACATTAGCGTTGCCACCGCGTGTCGCCAATGTCAGGACCCCGTGTGCATGTTGTGTAGTCGGGCAGGTATCGCCCGTCATCCAAATGGAGAAGTCTATATTACGGAAAGCTGCATTGGTTGTGGTATCTGCGCCGAACGCTGCCCGTATGGAGCTATTTCGATCATGGGTGTTGAGGAGGAAGAAGAGATTACTCTCTCTACTCTCTCCACATCTTCTACATGGCGTCGCTTCGGTGAATTTTTCAAAAGTGCAAGAAAAGAGCGTGTACGCAGGACACTTCCGGTTCTCAACGGAGTGCGCCCGGCAAGTTACGCGGCTTCCGGGCCGCTCGATGTTTTCCAGCCGGGCGGTTACGAGGAAATACGCAAGAAAGTTGCCGTCAAATGCGACCTGTGCGCGGGATTTAGCGATCAGGCTTGCGTTCAAGCTTGCCCAACCGGGGCCGCCATCCGTATTCAACCAACAACGTTCTTCGGCTCAACCGAAGAAATTCTCAGGCGGCGAGCAAACTAAGGAGCAAGTAAATGGCGATGGCAGGTAAAACACCAGGACAACAGCGTGCAATTCGGCGTATCTGGAAAACGCCGGGGTCTAAATTCAACTGGCTTTACCTGGCTGCTACGCTGAGTGTCATCATCTGGGTTTACATAGTGTATCGTTCCGCGCTCGCTACACAGCCTTACGCCGGGCCATATAGCGACCCTTTGCGGCTATTTGGCATTGTCTCTTTTGTGCTGGTATTGATAACGACGACGTATACTCTGCGCCGTCGCTTCGTGAGGAGATTACCCGGAAAAGTGCAAAACTGGCTCTGGCTGCATGTCTGGTTTGGCGTTGCCAGCATCATGATTGCCTTTATGCATGAAAACTATCTCAATATCACCCACGATTTCTTATTCACTCAAAGTCGTTTCACAGAGGCATCGTTTGGCATGTCAGCCCTTTTCGCGCTGCTCTTTCTCGTGCTAAGCGGCGTGGTGGGCCGTTTGCTCGACACCTGGCAGGCGCGTGTTATCGCAATTGAAGCGAATGTGAACGGCATTGGCATCTCGCGTTCAGTAGAGGAGCAATTGTCCGCGTTGGCCTTGATGGTGGAGCGGCTCAGCGCCGGAAAATCGCTTCAATTCAAAGCATACAGCAATCACGCGCTGAGCATGAATGGCAGTTCCCTTCCTCCATTGCCGGTGCTTGCTCCCAACGAGGTAGCTGATTTCCAGCATGTATGTGCTATACTCACCACTCGTGCGCAACTGGTCCGCTCATTGCAACGTCAGAAGCTTGCTCGCTTGATTATGCGCATCTGGCGTTATATCCATATTCCCCTCGCGTGCCTCGCTCTGGTGATAATCTCGTACCATAGTATCTTTGAGTTGTGGAAGATGCTGCCGTAGACCTGTATGCAACGTGTTCGCGTTGACTCTGCAATGTTTCTGGGGA
The DNA here is from genome assembly GCA_035295005.1 of Ktedonobacteraceae bacterium. Classification (GTDB taxonomy): domain Bacteria; phylum Chloroflexota; class Ktedonobacteria; order Ktedonobacterales; family Ktedonobacteraceae; genus DATGJV01. Next base: position 13,070 of record DATGJV010000753.1, read on the forward strand.
TACAATCTAGTTGTGACGTACAAGATAAAGCGAGATTGGTACATACTGGAGGAACGCACATGGATTTTGCCTATACAGAGAAAGTCAACGCATTACGTGGGCGTATCAGCGATTTTATGGATCGCTATATTTATCCGAACGAGCAAACATACCGCGACCAGATTATCGCGTCGGGCAACCCGCATCACGACCCCGAAATTCTGGACGAGTTGAAAGCGAAGGCGCGGGCGGAGGGATTGTGGAACCTCTTTCTGCCTGACGACGAGTTCGGCGCGGGTCTGACTAACCTGGAATATGCGCCTTTATCAGAAATTATGGGGCGCGTCGGCTGGGCCTCCGAAGTGTTCAACTGTGCCGCGCCCGACACGGGCAATATGGAGATACTGGCGCAATTTGGCACGCCAGAGCAGCAGCAACAATGGTTGCGACCCCTGCTGAATGGCGAGATCCGCTCGGCCTTTGCCATGACCGAGCCCGATGTTGCCAGCTCGGATGCCACTAACATCCAGTTCTCGATTCGCCGCGAGGGTGACGAGTACGTGCTGAACGGACGTAAGTGGTGGATTTCCGGCGCGGCCCGCGAACGCTGCAAAATCTTCATCGTCATGGGCAAGACTGACCCCGAAAATCCCGACAGACACCGCCAGCAGAGTATGGTGCTGGTGCCGCGCAATACTCCGGGCCTCACCATCGTGCGCAATCTGCCAGTGATGGGCTATATTGATAACGAGGGTCACTGCGAATTGCGTTTTGAGAACGTGCGCGTGCCGCTCAGCAATTTGCTGGGCAAGGAAGGCACTGGTTTTGCCATAGCGCAGGCACGTCTCGGTCCTGGACGCATCCATCACTGCATGCGAGCCGTTGGTATGGCACAACGTGCATTAGAGTTGATGTGCGAGCGTGCCACCTCGCGTATCGCCTTTGGCAAGCCTCTCGCCGATCAGGGCATGGTGCAGGACTGGATTGCTACCTCCTTTTACCAGATCGAGCAGGCACGCTTGCTCACGCTCAAAACGGCGTGGATGATTGATACGCTGGATAAGAAGGCGGCTCAGAACGAAATCGCTATGATCAAAATCGCCGTTCCCGAAATGCTGACCACCGTGGTTGACCGCGCCATCCAACTCTTTGGCGGCGCTGGCATGAGCGATGATTTCCCTCTGGCCTCAATGTACGCACACGGTCGCACTTTGCACATCGTGGATGGTCCCGACGAAGTACATAAACGCTCGCTGGCAAGGTCGGTAATTCGCCAGTATGGTAAGAGAAGCTAATGGGGATCTGCTCACAAGTACTCATCAACGTACAGGGCATCGAACAATTATACGTGCCGTTGCCAGATGGTGTTGAAAGGAAGGGACAATGGATGATGACCCCAGGAGAGAGCAAGAAAGAGCAGTAAGAAGTTTACTACAGGCCCTGGATAATAGAGACCCATCCGTGCGTACGGAAGCAGCATTAGCACTGGGGAAAATTCAAGATCAGTATCTCTTAAACAGGATAATTCCCCGGTTGAAAAAATCGCTCTATGATCCAGTGGTGAATGTGCGCGTGGCAGTTGCATGGGCCTTAGGGGAAGCTGGAAATTCCAACGTGTTACCTGATTTGTACAGGGCCCTCAAAGAAAAAGAACCTGCTGTGCGCAAGGAAGTAGCTGAGGCCCTGGGCAAAATCGAATCTGCTGATGCGATACCTGAGCTATGTCAAGCTCTTAATGACCGGGATAAAACGGTACGTAGAGCGGCTGCCGGGGCTTTAGGGCAGATCAAACAACGCTCCACTGCAATACCTTACCTTACTGAAGCGGCTTGCGATGGTAAAGAAGATATTTCGGTGCGACGGACAGCCATAAATTCGTTAGGAGAGCTTGGATACATTGCTGCGGTCCCTGTTCTGCTCGACCTGTTATGTGATAATAAAGTTACCATTTCGAATGCGGCAGCCTTAGCCTTGAATGATATACAAGCCTTTAAGAAGGCCCCGGCCAGTTTTATTGATGCTACGAAGCTTTCCAAGCTTCGTATCACTCTACGTACTCATTCGGATAGAGACGTACTATGTACCATTGCCAGGATATTAGGATACGTCCAGGACCCTGCTACAATACCTGACTTACGCCGGGCTCTTTATAATAATAAGGACGATATGCCGGTGTGTGAAGCAGTAGCGAACGCTCTTGTTCGCTTCGGATATGATGCTGAACGTAGCATGATAGATGCTCTCTTAAATGGTCCAACAACTACCGTGCGTAAAGTAATTGCATCACGCCTGGGTTTGCTCGAAACTGATAATGTAGTAGATGCACTTGCACAGGCGCTCACTGACCCTGAGGGGGAAGTGCAGCACAATGCGTGGGCCGCGCTCAAAAAGATAAATACACCACGGTCTCTTTCTGTCCGCTCGCAGCAGCCCTGGATAAAAAAACTGCTCTGGTTTTTTTAACGAATTTTTGTGGCATGAGTACCTGTGAGTGTACCTGAGTTATCTTAGTTAGCTGATGGGAGTACCCCCATGAACCTGAAAGGATACAAACCTACCAATGGACGACCCATTTTTATTCCGGCATCAAAACGTAGCCGAACTCTGGCTGATCCGGCACGGAGATGCTATCCCCGGCCCCGATGAAATTATTCCGAGTGGCATTTATGACGACCTGCCCTTGAGCAATATCGGACGCGAACAGGCGCGGGCGCTGGCAGAGCGGCTGAGCGATATGCGTTTTGATGCCATCTACAGCAGCCCCTTGAAACGTTGCCAGCAAACCGCAGTTCCTCTTGCTGAGCGTCTGGATTTGACGCCGGTGATTGTCCCCGATATACGGGAGATTCATATCGGCGAGATACGCCCTCTACCGGCTGACCGCAACGATTTGCAGGCATTGTCGAAGGCGTTGCAGGAGCGACAGATAGACATTGTGCGTATCGCGGGCGCGGAAGGCAACTGGGACGCTATTAAAAATAGCGAACCCGCCGGAGAATTTCGCGGGCGCGTTGTCACAGCGATTGATGATATCGCCAGCAAACATAGTGGGCAGCGCGTGCTGATCTTCGCGCACGGCGGAGTCATCAACGCCTATGCCGCCGCTGTGCTGGGATTGGAGAAAGATTTTTTCTTCCCCTGCGCTAATACCTCCATTACCGTCGTTCGTGTCGCAGGTCCGCGCCGCGTCCTTTACGTCATGAACGATGTCGCTCATGTGAAACGGCACGCTTGAAATGAACTTCAGGCAAGAAGCAAGAGAGGCTGACAAGGGGACATGGTACCATGTCCCCTTGTCAGCCTCTCTTGCTTCTTGCCTTACGGCGTTGTCCATATCTTTACTGTGTTATTCGCTGCCTCATTGCCTGAGGAGCCATCGGCGGAAGCGATAAGTTTGCCGTTGGGTGACCAGGCCAGGGCCAGTACGGGGTTGGGATTGCCACGGTACGTGAAAAGATGCTGGCCGTTTTGCGGATTCCATATCTGAACGTCGCCGACGTTGCTGGACTTATTCAGAGCGTAACTGCTGCCAGAGGCAATACGCTTGCTATCAGGAGACCAGGCGATTGAAGTGACTGATTGAGAATGACCGCGATAGATGATCTGATGCGCACCCGTTAGAGCGTCCCAGACATCCACGGTTTTACTGGTAGAGTCGGTAGAGGCGATACGCTTCCCATCGGGTGACCAGGCAAGCCGGTAGATACCGAGACCAGATGGATCATGATAGGTGTAGATGAGCCGGTGCGTTGCGAACTCCCAGACCTGGACGGTTTTGTCCATGCTGGCAGAGGCAAGGTATTTTCCGTCGGGCGACCATGCTACATCGTAGGAAACATCGGTGTGTCCATGAAACGTTGCGACGATTTTACAGGTCGCGGCGTTCCATACGATGATCATAGGATTCAAGGGTGACGGATAGGGGTAGGCAAGATACTTTCCGTCGGGCGACCAGGCGATGGTTTCAGGAAGTGGCCCCATACTTGCGGGAATAAAGGGGCTTTTCGCCGAAAGGTAGCCTCCTGTTGCGCTGGAAGGTGTGACGAGCGTCTGCTGATTTGGGTAGGGGCAGGAGATTAGTGTCTTTCCCGTAGCCGCGTTCCACACTTCAGCCAGGGGAACAGTGGAGACGATGCGCGTTCCATCAGGGGACCAGCGAGCGACGAAGAAGTTTGCCCCTTCAGGTGGCACGTGAGTGAGGACATGCCGTCCTGTAGTAGCATCCCACACATGTACAGCGGTATCTGTGGAAGCAATGCGCTTGCCGTCTGGCGACCAATCAACTGAATTGATGGAAGAGGCAGCCGTAAACGTATAGATGGTTGTGCCGGGACCCGCTAATGCAGGTGTAGGTGTCGCGGTTTTCTTACTCTTGACAGGTTGAACGCTAGAGCCAGTATGATTTTGTCGTATGGTATGAAAAACGAGAACCATACTCCCTATGAGGATGATCATACAGGCAGCCAGGGCAATCATATTGAGGACGTGGCGCAGTGATCGAGCAGTTGGCGATTGACTTTGCCGGTGTATAGTGTCAGATGAACGGGTTTGCATGCGAATGTTCCTTTCATTGTGTGAGAAAGTACGCTTTTCTGGACGCTCGTGGCGATCAACTTGTTTGCCGCTCCTGATATGCTGCCATGCATCTTGCAGGTCCTTGCTGTTCTCTTGAGCCTGGGATTGATAGATGTGGCGAAGGTGCAGCACCAGACGATGGCTCGGACGACCCGGCGAATGAGGAAGCGTTGTTTCCGTCAGAGGCCGGGTGAGTTCTTCAATCTGTTCGTCTACGGAGTCTGGAGTGAAAAAGTCTTCTGGATCGGGCATAATTTCTGGTTCCTCCTTCGCCCTCTATGAACGATCATAGATAGAGCGCAATCGGTTCATCGTGCGCGAGAGCAGAGTACGTACTGCACCCTCTCGTTTGCCCAGTGCATGGGCAATTTCATTGCAGCTCAGGTTGCTGACAAAGCGCAAGTGAAGTACCTGCTGCTGAATGGGCGATAGATGCTGGATGTTGAGACGAAGCTCAGCATGTTCTTCCTGGCGCAACGCGCTCTGCTCCGGTGCCTGTTCTTCATCATGCCAGGCGCTTTCGGCGACTTCATCGAGTGAGCAGTGCTGGTGGCGATGAGCGACACGGTAATAGTCAGCGACTTTGTTGCGTGCGACACGCCATAGCCAGGAACGCTGTTCTTCCGAGCGCAGTTCACGAAATCGCTCTCCTTCGAGAGCGGCCAGAAATATCTCCACGAGAATGTCTCGAGCATCTTCCCG
>DATGJV010000754.1:0-2141 GCA_035295005.1 Ktedonobacteraceae bacterium
TGGCTGGGGCATAGATAGTGATTGCAAGGCAGACCACCCTTCTGAAGCCAGTTTGCTGATTAACCAGAAGGGCCAAACGGTGAATATTGAGAAGAGTATCGTTGGCTCATTGCTCATCTATCAGGATGAGGTACGCGAGGAACCGCTCCACATCAATATTAGTGACAGCATTCTTGACGCGACGGACGAGAAACGGAACGCGCTCAGCGCACCTGATGACGAGATTGCTTACACGATACTTTCTGTTGTGCGTACTACGGTCTTCGGGCAGATACTTGTTCACGCTATTGATAGCGCAGAGAACAGCATCTTCCGTGGCGTGATTACGGTTGCCCGGCGACAACGCGGCTGTATGCGTTTCTGCTCGTATGTTCCCGGCTCGCGTGTACCCCGCCGTTACGAGTGCCAGCCCGATCTCGTGGACGCGGCAGTAGATGAACGACTCAAAACACAGCCAGGAGATGTGCGTGATGCCGCGAAACAGCGCGAACATGATCGAGTGCTGCCGCGCTTTAACAGCACCCACTATGGTAGTTCTACATACTGTCAACTTGCCCTCACCTGTGCGCAGGAAATCACGCACGGCGCGGACGATGAGTCTGAGATGGGCGTGTTCCATGATTTGTTCCAACCGCAGCGTGCCGCGAACCTGCGTGCGCGACTCGACGACTTCACTCCAGCCGGTATGGAGACTGGCATCATCTATGTTAGCTAAGCAGGATGCAACGAAATGAATTTGCGTTAACCGAAAAGGGTCATTGATCAGAGGCAAGGAGAAAACAGCAATGAACGGCGATTTCAAAACAGATATTACCCGCGATACGTATAAAAAACATAAAAATTTCTCTCGTGTATTGATGCAGCAGGGACGAGTACAGCTTGACGCGGATTGGAACGAGCAGACCGATATCCTGCTGCACTATCTGCGTCGGATAACCACCGATATCATTGGTCCACATGCTGGCCCCTCTGATGACCTGGGCTTCGGTATCGGCGTCTATACTCCACCTCCATCAAAATCCAGCGGGAAGCAGTCTGGTAGTAAGAAGAAAGGCGAGCAAAAGGCAGCAGACCAACCTGACACATCTTATAAAGTAGTCATTGGTGGCGGACGCTACTACGTTGACGGTCTGCTCTGTGAAAACGAAGATGACGATGGCTTTGTCTATACTATCGAAGACGAGCAGCAAACGGCGGCTACCGATGGCAATCTTCTCTTCTACCTGGATGTGTGGGAGCGCGAGGTCACCTACCTGGAAGATGACAGCATTCGCGAAGTTGCCCTCAATGGCCCTGATACTGCGACGCGGGCGGAGATCATCTGGCAAGTTCGCACGCAGGCGACGATAGACCACCCGGAAATTACTCCACCCAATCAAGACCAGTTGAAACAATTGGACGTCTTTGTCACTACACTCACAGAGACGTTGGAAGACAATGCGCCGGACTTTCTCAATCCTGACCCGGCGAAGCCTGTAGTTGGCAGACCCTATCTCAAAGCACGCACGCTGCCCATTGATGAACAGGACGCCACAGACCCCTGCATCACGCCGCCTTCGTCACAGTATCGCGGCGAGGAAAACCAGCTATATCGCGTCGAGGTGCATACGAGCGGCTATGGGCGGCTCGATCAGAACCAGCTACAGCAATTGCGCTCGCAAGGGCGTCAAACGGGTGGTTCAGGCACCTCCAAAACCTCTGGTTCGCAGACGGCGCAATATGCCACGTTTAAGTGGTCACGCGAAAACGGCTCCGTCGTTTTCCCTATCCTCAGTCCTGTTGCCAGCGGCAATACACTTACTGTCACGGTTGCCAACCTGGGACGAGATGATAGCCGTTACACACTGCATATTGACGATTGGGTGGAGATTGTGGAGTACGAAGACACGTTGGAGCGCCAGCCAGGCAATCTGGCACAAGTTACCTCCGTTGATTTTACCACGATGCAAGTGAGCCTTGCGGCCTACAACAACGGCAGCATTGCTTTTGATTCTGATAGCGATCCCAACAAACAACTGCTCCTGCGTCGCTGGGACTATCAGGAAATGGACCCGAGCGATAAAGGCGCGACAAAGCTCGACACCGATGGTGCGCTGGAAATTTTCGAGAATCACTGGCTCACGCTGGAAGATGGCATTCAG
>DATGJV010000755.1:0-3880 GCA_035295005.1 Ktedonobacteraceae bacterium
GAGGCTATTTCCACGTCATTTAGCGAAGGCAATTCCCCAAAGATACTGATTAATGTATCTTGCGTCATTTCATCGGCTGTAGCGAGGAGTGCTGCAAGTGGATAGAAAACCTCGTTGGCTGGGAATGCTTGCCATGTATACGCGGGATAGGGATGGCGGAAAGGCCAGAAGCAATCAAAAATCATTTTAAGATAGGCTTGCTGCTCCTTTAGTGCGACGTTGTTAGTAGGGGAGATACGTGTGGCGGCTGTTATAAGTGTTACAAAGACATCCTGCGGTGTAGTCGCAAAACCAGCCTGCACAAACAGACGCAACCAACCTGCAGCTTCAATACGTAGCGCAAGCTGTTGGTTTTGTAAGGTATGTGTACTCAATATCGCAATCAAGGCATTGCGGAACGTCGCTTGCCCGCTCACAGGTAATTTCCACACGCGCTTTTGCACGCGATTGACTGCATTTGTCAAATGAGAGGCCGTGATTGCCTCCTCAACCTGTACTAATAAATCTGCGATTGATGAGGAATAGAGAGTGGTCGCTTTATCGCGCAAGTTTCGCAAGAAGGTATACTTAGACGTTTGTATCTGGTTATGGTGGTCTAAAAATAACGTATCTGTTGTCTGGCTCATATATACATGTCACTCCATCGGTAGATGTACAATGTATGCTCTCTATAGTTTAGTATACCAGAGAACCCAAAAAGTAACATCTGTTACTTACATTGTACACGATTTCGGTCTGTCTGTCAATAATATAGAAGAGAAATTGCCGGGTAAAGCCGTTTTGAATTGTAGCTATTGATACAATCATGCATAAGAGAAGCATGGTAATTGTCCATGCTTCTCTTATAAATTACGTTTTGCCGGGCTATAAAGTTGCACCCCCGCAAGTAGCTCTACTGATTTACTTCTTGCGGCCCTTCAACAAAATGAAGTCGTTGGTAAAGCTCTCTAATTGACCGTCAGCGTCCTGTTTGACTTCAAAATACTGCTGAATGCGTGGGTCGCTTGTTAGAATAAACTGAGAGAGCTTTGCTTTTTCGTAGTCCGGCAGCAGGGCACGTCGTGTCCAATCGTCATATTCGTGCATTTTACGGAAATATTCGATGTGCTCGATCCGCAGTCCAGTTTCCGCGAAAAAAGTCTGCCACTCTTCTGGCGTGCATGAGCGCCCATGTGATGGGTCGCGCCACTTTTCGACAGTATTATCAAAGGTATCGAGTACTGGATCGTTGGGAGCCATGCAATCAATCAGGAGAAAAAGCCCTCCTGGTTTCAGTACCCGTACCACTTCGTAGACGGCCTGTTCTACATTGGGAAAGTGGTGCGCGGCAATCCGGCATGTCACCCGATCAAACGATTCCGCCGGGAATGGCAATTGTTCAGCATCGGCAACCTGGAATTGTACATTCGAGACGCCTTGCGACAGAATATATTCGCGGGCCTTTTCAAGAATACGCGGCGTCAAGTCTGTCACCGTGACTTCTGCTACGTGTGGAGCGACCGCCAGCGCCGTATGGCCGCCGCCCGTGGCAATATCAAGCGCCTGTTGCTGCGCATCCCATTCGCCTATTTCGAGCAATCGTTGCAGGTCATCTCCCGCACGATGGGAAAAACTCGCAACATAGCTTTCCGCTGTGCGTGAAAAATAATCCTGTACCTGAGCCTTTTTTGCAGTGCTATCCTGCTCTGGAGTTTGTGCCATGTGTACCTTAGTCCTATTCCCTGTCATTGTAGTGCCTGAAGATGAGTCCCTTCAGTTCTACAGTATACAACCTGAAAATAGTTTTGAGACGTTTTTCTGTCAGGTAGGCTCAATAAAGAGCCTCAGAACCCTGGCACTTACACAAAATCTGGACGTTAGGAAGGGATATTGTATCAATGCACGCGGCTCGCATACCAATTATCGGTGTTTTTGTTCTTTTGAATGTGATACTCATCATCGCAATGGCAGTGCTTTTCCACCTTTCCATATGAGCTGTCTCCACCCAAACAAACCCCGGCTACAGGCCATCACTCATATTTCCTGTCCTTGCCATTCAAGCACGCTTCAGGCTTGAATGGCGTAACTGGGCTCCGAGCGACCTGCAAGCCAGATGAGCGTCTCTCCTTCCGACTCCTTTTGCCGGTTGCTTATTTCCGCGTTCCAGTCCTCTTCTGGAACATTGTTAATGGCGTCGGGAAGACTACACCGCACATTATTCTGGAGTCCCTCGATAATAGCGTTGCTTCCATCTTCATTCATTCGCTCATTCACATACTCTCTCAGTTGCATTGTCTACTCGCTTTCTTTCTGTACAAAAATGCTCTCTATCATTGACACTGCAATTTTCTTATACCACCTATTACTATCCACGTTTATCGTGTGCTATTCAGTTCCATCACCTGGATTTGTGTCAATAACGTGAGTTCCAAATAGCCTTCAAATGTGCTACTATACCCTTGTATTTATTCCAGATTATCATCTCGTAGAGAGAATATGCTAGTATGCCCAACCTCGAAGGTTCTGTTGAGAATATCGTCTTTCGCAATGAAGATAACCATTATACCGTAGCCCGTTTCCGACCGAATGATAGCGGTCGGCTTTTTCGCGATGACTTGATGACCATCGTTGGCACCTTGCCCGGTATACATGTGGGAGAATTGTTGTCGGTTGACGGCGAGTGGGAGCATGACCCTAAATATGGCCGCCAGTTGCACGTCACCAGCTTCGTCCAGCGCCTCCCGGCCTCCAAAGAAGGCATGATGCGCTACCTCAGTTCTGGTTTGATCAAGGGCATTGGCCCCAAAAAAGCCAGACTCATTGTTGACCACTTTAGCGATCAGACGCTTGCCATTATCGAGCAACAACCGGACCGCTTGAGCGAGGTAAAGGGCATCAGCGCCAAAGACCGCGACCAGATTATCAAATCATGGGCGGAACAAACCGAAATTAAAGAATTGCATCTCTTCTTGCAGTCCCACGAAGTTTCGATGAACCTCGCGACACGCATCTACAAGCAGTACGGCAAAGACTCGATCAAGGTCATTCGCGAAAATCCCTATCAACTCGCGCAAGATGTGCATGGCATCGGTTTTATTACGGCGGACGAGATAGCCGTGAAGCTGGGCTTGCCGCCCGATAGCATTCCCCGCCTGGCTACCGGCCTCAAGTACGTCCTTGCCCAATCTGCTAACGACGATGGACATTGCTATCTACCGGAAAATGATTTGCTCACACGCGCCGCTACCATGTTGCGTACTCCCTACGAAGCATTGCCAGAGGCAATGGAGCAGTTGCGTAGTGAACGCGACGTTTTTATCGAGCCTCCTTTACCAGTACAAAACATTGTGAAGCCGCAGCCTGAAGACGACGATGAGCCTCCGGTTGATTGGAGCGAACTGGATGAGATGGAGCCACAATCTCGCGTCTATTTCGGCCCGTTCTGGCACGCCGAGAATGGCTCGGCCCGTCTCCTGCGTATCTCGATGCTCGCGCCCAGTATTCTTCCCCCCGTAAGTCAGCAATTGTGGGACACCGTATTTGACCGCTTAAAGCAGAATCGCAACATGCATCTGACGGAGAAGCAACGCGAAGCTGTGCAAATGGCCTATAGCCAGAAAGTGAGCATCCTGACAGGCGGCCCCGGTACCGGCAAATCTACCTCGATTCGCGCTCTCATGATGTTGTTGCGCAATCGCAAGATAGATGTTGCCCTGGCGGCCCCGACTGGACGTGCCGCCAAACGTCTCTCCGAAGCGACCGGCGCTCAGGCAAAGACGCTGCACCGATTACTGGAATACGCGCCGCACGACAACACTTACCAGCGCAACGAAGAGAATCCCTTGCCCTACCAGTTTGTGATCGTTGACGAGTTCTCGATGGTGGATATCTTGCTCTTCTA
>DATGJV010000756.1:0-3007 GCA_035295005.1 Ktedonobacteraceae bacterium
GCCAGCAACTGAATGATCGCCCCTGACGATTTATGCAACTTATGCACATCCGCTGCCGTGCACGCTGCAAATTCGTCAATGCTCGCAATGCGCTGGCTATAGATCGCACCAATAACCTTGCCATCTTTCTCCAGAACAAACTGCCCTCGTGGATAGCCTAATATGCGAGAACGGATTTGCTCCAACGGGGTTTGTGTATGCTGCCAGCACAGTTGCTCAAGCTGCCAAAGCGTCTCTAAATCATTTTCTGTGGCGTGCCGTACGATGTAGTCGCGCCTGGTAAAGCTATGTAGGCTTATCTGGCACGGGTCGGATGTTTGCGGATAGCGTTTCACGCAATCGTCGTTAAACAAACCCACACTTGCCGCCAGAGTAATGAACGCTTCAGCACTGATGTGACATTCTTTTGAGAGACGCTGTACCCAACCAGCATCCCCGTTGTTGGACTCTTCTGGTCTTTGATCGACAACGTGGGACGACACATCATGTGCTGTTATCACCAGTAACCGTGCGCCCAAGACGCTCGGTGCCAGTGTTCGCAAATACTGCTGCCATGAGTTAAGAACTGTGACTGCATCAATGACCTGCCCCTGCGCGTCCAGGTAACACCTCGACTGATCGGCTGCGAGAACAGTGAGTGCTTTATTGAGCGGCTGGGTTCCATCAACTGCAACGATGCGGTCTATAAGAATGTAGAGATGCAGCGCTTTTTGTTCCCGCGTTATGCCTATTTGCTCGAGAGCAGCGTTCACTTCGTCAGGCTTGTTGATATCGAACAGCAAAGTTTGATGTGCAACCCCGGCCAATGCCTTTGCCGTTGCTTCCAGATTATGAGAATCGTTGTCGATGCCAACCAGATGCACAGGCATGTCAGCCAAATGCTGTCCGCGTACAGTTCGACTGCTGATCACCCGGAAGATTTCTTTCAGAACGGAGCCATCGCCACAACCAACATGAATCATGGCCTCGGGCTGCTTCTCTAACGGCTCCCGATTAAAGATCTCAACAATGTTCTGCCATAGATCTTCGCAGGCTTCCATGATTGGCGTGGCCAAATAGCTATGGCGATGAAATGTCGATAGGTTTAACACTTATCTATCCCGCAAAAATGATTTTTGCCTGATGCGTATGCCATGAGTTGCATGGCACGAGCAACATGAGGTTATGAACTTGAAGAAATTTCTTTCCAGGTAGAGGTTACGGCGGGGTTCTGGGGCGAGTTGCGATGTAAAAACATCAGGCCGCTATTTTTCTTGTATAAAGCCGATCTTCGCGTTCTTATATTTCTCTCTATCAAACAGAGACTGCAGGTTGTTGAGATAAAACATAATTTCACGATGCTCGAGGTTCAAGAGAAAGTGGGGAGCGTATCCGCCCTCGTTCATGTGCATGATGTACTCGATTTCAACCTCGCCATTGCCAAGCGGAGTCAGTCTCCAAGAGTTATTCATCTGCGTTACACGGACGCAACAGCGATTGACTGGCACCTTATCTGGAGCTGCATCATACTGGATAAGAACTTCTTTGGTCACCGGGCTTTGATACACGAGAGTCATAACCATAAAATCTCTCGGACTAAAAGGAAAAGGAGAGTCTTCGCGAAAATAGTTATACTGCACATGATCATCCACTCGTTCTACCGTGTGTGAATCTAAACCGCCAAAATCCTTACTAATTTCGGGGTCCTGCATTACCGCTACGATGCCTGCCAATGTCGAATGAACACGAAAAACACCCTTGGCCTGTATCAGGTCGGAGCCAGGAGTCTTCAAGGTATAAGCTTTTACTCCGTTCTTTTCTCCGATGAATTCCCATTGATTCGACCCCGAATACACCCAAACTGTTTGCGCAACAAGCAAAAGCACAATCAGAAATATGCTTCCGCGCAAGAGAAACTTTACAATTCTCTTACCCCAGGGCTTCTTTACTTTGGCAGCCTTGATTCCTGTTGTTGGGCTTTTATGTTCTATCTGTTCTTCTAGTGTAGCCACTGAATTTTCATGTCCCATATTTGCCTCCAAGACGAAATGGTTAATTTAGTTTTATTGCTATATTTTTCAGACGCAAACAAGCGTAGTCGGAGATCAGCATTCATCAATGAGGGTGTTATTGGACGTGGACATCAAAGGCTGCACCCTGTACCTGACCGGAGCGTTTGATTTGTACAAAAATGCGATAGTCTCCCGGATGTGGGAATCCATAGGGAAACTTAAATTCCGGCGATAGCGGACCCGAGGAAGACGCCATGTCCATGGTCATTCCATTCATTGTCATTCCATTAGCTCCAGCCGCAGGCTGCGCCACAAGTCCGGCCTGAGCGAGATCTAGAGCTGCCATTGACACTGTGCCGGAAGGATGAATGTGAGCAAAAACACTTAGGTCAGAGCAAATAATTTCCGCATGCGCAGCCATGCCCATATAAGGCTCAAGATTACGCGCGGGCGAACCATCGCTCTCTTCCACATGGAACTTCAAGCTGTTTGGCACATTGGCTTTCAATGCACCATTCCCTTTCTCCCAGATCATGCGCGCACCATTGGGAAGTTGGGCCACAGTGGTTTCGGAACGAGGAACCACACGCGATCCTTCCCAGGCGGAGTCGTCACCCGCGAGAGCGGTCCCTTTGACTTCGGGCAGTTCCACATTTCCCACCAACGTCCATGGATAACCGCTCCGGTCTACGATATCGGCAAAGACTTCATATTGCCCTGCGGGCATCGGCGGAAGCTTCTCGCTAAACGTGTCGGTATCGGCTAGATCAGGATGAAGATGCCACATCCTCTCCATACCGGGCTGGGCAACAAGAATCAGGTGCATGAGATGGCCGTGGTCAGGAAGCAGTTGATCCATCTTGATTTCGGGTGGCAATGTGTAGTCTCCGGCATCCGGGACCATAAGCTTGCGGGCTGGTTTAATCAGAAGGCGATTGCCATCCACCAGTTTCAGTTCTGCTCGTGGCGGCGTAAGCAAATCGACATTGCGACCGTAGGTATACGACTCCAGCCCC
>DATGJV010000757.1:0-8681 GCA_035295005.1 Ktedonobacteraceae bacterium
TTTTTGAAACCTCAACAAATGTCGTCTCGTGGGGATTGGTAAGCTCTCTTTCAGGAGGGGTGCGCCAATCCTCATAAGGATTCACACGGTTATGCATTACAGCAGCGAGCCGCTTGACCTCTTCGACAAAAGCCTCAAAAACGGCAGGATTGCTGCCTCGCATTAAACGAGGCAAATGGAGGAGAACTTGCAACTCCAAATCTCGCGGATTGATCGCAATCTTTTGCGCTTCTGCATCTATGATTGACCGTTTTGCCTGAACATACTCAATCATCTCTGAGCTTGCTCTAACGAGTTCAGGCATCAATACTCTGCTCATAAAAACACGAACCCACATTCACTATGAACAATCAGAAAGTGTACCTCAAATATGGACGTGAAACCTTTGGTATTATAGCACGTTTTCCAGGGGTAGGACAGAGATTTTATCGGACTTCCAGCGATGTTGCAAAATAGAACAACCTTTTATGAGAGACGCCAATGCATGTCATCTGCACACGCTTACGAAGCCTGGTACTCAGCGATGTGGATAGTTCTATCCCCCTAACGTCGCAACCAGTACGGCTTTGATGGTATGCAACCGGTTCTCTGCCTGGTCGAACACAATGCTTGCCTTCGACTCGAACACCTCGTCACTAACTTCCAGGGCAGATAATCCGAATCGCTCGTAGATTTCTCTCCCTAATTTTGTCCCAGTATTATGCAAGGCAGGTAGACAATGCAAAAATTTCGTCCCAGGGTTGCCTGTCTTCGCCATAAGCTCGGTATTTACCTGATAAGGGAGCATCTGCTTGATGCGATTCTCCCAGAGTTCGAGCGGCTCTCCCATAGATACCCACACATCCGTATAGAGGAAGTCGCATCCCTTCACCGCAATCTCTGCGTCGTCTGTTACCGTGATGGAGGCTCCCGTCGCCTGTGCGATAGCAAGCACCTCGTCCATACGAGCTTCTTGAGGCCAGCATTGCTTTGGCCCGGCCAGACGAATGTCCATGCCCATTTTGACGGCCCCGATCATGAGGGAATCAGCAGTATTGCAGCCGACATCGCCCAGGAAGCAGACGGAGACCTCCTGCAAAGCTCTGTGTACGTGTTCTTGCATGGTAAGCAAATCAGCCAGTGCCTGTGTGGGGTGAGCCTCGTTCGTGAGCCCGTTCCATACAGGCACACCCGCGTAACGAGCCAGTTCCTCCACGTCGGTCTGAGCGAAACCGCGATATTCAATACCATCGTACATGCGTCCAAGCACACGCGCCGTATCCTTCATCGTCTCTTTATAGCCAATGTGAGAGCCGCTGGGACCGATATAGGTCACATGCGCTCCCTGATCGAAGGCCGCTACCTCGAAACTACTGCGGGTGCGCGTCGAATCTTTCTCAAAGATGAGCGCAATCTGTCTTCCCTTCAACCTCTGCACCTCTGACCCCGCGTACTTTGCCGCCTTTAATTCGCCAGAGAGATGCAGCAAAAAGCCAATCTCCTGTGGTGTAAAATCATCCAGCTTCAAAAAATGCCGGTTTCTCAGATTAAATGACATGTGAATCTCTACTTACTCCTGGTACCTCTATTGAGGATCGTTATATCGTTTCCACCAACCAAACAATTTATGGTTGGCAATAGGGGCGTACCGTGCGCGTGTACGCATGTTATAAAGCGCCTCTTGTACTAAGGAAAATGGTACATCAGATGTATCAACCCAATGTTTGATCAGTTCCAGCGTTGAAATAAGTTGTAAGTGTGGAACATTGCGGGCAAAAAACGCAATCGCTTTGCGGTCATCACTGCCAATAGACCAGTTTCTATGTAATGCGATTGCACCCGTTATTGCCTCTCCACCCCCAAGAGTGGCGGCAAAGTTCAAGAATGTATTGTTTTCTGTCTCTGTCTCAGGTGAGACAATGGTGAGTAAGTTACAGGCAATAAATGGCTCTAAATCAATCAGTTCATATTTTTTCGTTTGCTCATCAGCACCACTATAGATTCTTATTGCTTCCTCGTCGCGCACGTATGCAGCCACAGTGACGGATGAGGTAATAGAGCGCAGAATACTGTCCATGTGTCCTGAAGCGTATAAATTGATAATACAACAAGCATCCAGGATAACGCAATCCTGCGAAAAAACAAGCTTTGGCATCAACTCCCCACTCCTATGCACCCAAATTTTGCGTCATATCGAGGTCAAAAGTGGTGTCATCAGTCACATCTCTGGAATGCTGTCGAAGGGTTTCTGCAATATAGCGAGCTTCAACCCTGTCAACTTCAAGAAAGCGAGCAAATTGCCCTTCAGTGATTAATGCTCTATCAAAAGCATCTACAGCAAGGTACTGGTAACGCATTGGGAGTACATCATC
The DNA here is from genome assembly GCA_035295005.1 of Ktedonobacteraceae bacterium. Taxonomy (GTDB): domain Bacteria; phylum Chloroflexota; class Ktedonobacteria; order Ktedonobacterales; family Ktedonobacteraceae; genus DATGJV01. The sequence continues at coordinate 2,352 of DATGJV010000757.1, forward strand.
TCGCATGGGGAGTGTTTCGAGATTAAGCTGTTGTTGTGCTTCACGAATCTGAAAGCCCTGATTGCGTAGCTTTTCCCAGATGCCGGTAGGCAGTAATCGTATGTCTTCAAGGCGCAAAGTGATAGCTGCAACAGAGACACCATAATAGTGAGCCAGGATACAAAGATCAGCAGGAGTGATGCTTTGTTTTGTACGGCGAACATTCTGGAAGCGCCGTATCAGGCTACTGGTAGGCATGAGAAAGAACTGTGCGAAGGCATCGGCGAAACGCTCACTTTCAGGGAGTCTCTGGTATACACCCTCGATAAGCACATTTGGTTTGTAGCGATGAGTAAGAAAATGAGCGTACTCGTGTGCCAGCGATCGGCGACGCCGTTCTTCTAGATGTAATCTATTGATAACGATATTGCCACCCAATTGATTATCGAAGTGATAAATGGCTGCGAATTTTGATGGTATGAGCGGCAAGTAGAAAACACGCAAACCAACATCTTGTTCCAAGATATCCCGGAGAATGGGAATAGGACCATCTCCTAGTCCCAGGCGAAGACGCTCCTCAATAGCGATACTTTCAGCAGCTTGTTCAATACGCAAGCCGACAATATTATATTCCGGTGGGTATTTACGAATTACCGGCACTTGCTCTATCTGTTCAAGTTCAAGATAATTACGAGAAAGTTCTTCGAGTTTATCAACATAGGGCATGAGATTCGCTTCGTCTTCTACGTTGGGTAGAACGAGACCGCGAAATTGTGCTTGAAACGGTTCAACTATTGGGCGTGAGCGCACAAAATCACTAACCTGATGTCCATAGGCGTGAGCCAGTTTAATTAATTCATCTGCTTTGATTCGCCGCTCGCCTTTTTCTATTGCCGTAAGCGTGGTGCGTGCCACTTCGATGATCTTCGCCGCCTCTTCCTGAGTCATTCCGCGTTTACTGCGTGCCTGTTGCAGCTCTTTCCCCAATTTACGCATATCAATTGTATCGAGGATGTTGGTATTCATAAGCGCGTATTCCTTGTTTTGTATCCTGAAGAACAGATGAACGTTAACATAACTATACCCAAAGAAAGCAACATTGTCAAGTATTAACGAAGTGAATTTAAATAAAATGTCAGATATTCATTCTCCGAACCTCCCCACTCCAAACGCTTTCATCAACTCGTCTTCTTTCCCTGTCGTTACCAGTTCAGCAATACATTTCCCCGTGATGGGGCTGAGCAGAATGCCGGTGCTGCTGTGACCCACGGCGAGCGTGACGTTCTCCCAGTTGGGGGCGCGACCGAGGATGGGCTGGCTATCGGGCGATTTGGGGCGCAGACCGCTCCAGATTTGTTCGATGGCACAATGTTCGAGCATGGGAACAAGGTTCATGGCCGAGTTGAGCAGCCACGCGATACCTCCAGCCGTGATTTGAGTATCGAAATTACCATCCTCCTTTGTTGCGCCAACAACAATCGTGTTGTCCTGTTTGGGTGCAAGATAGATGGCCTCGCCGAAAATAATGGAACGGAGCGGGCGTTCCGGCTGTCGCAGCGTCAATATCTGGCCTTTCTGGGGTGATACTGGCAACGTAACGTTTAACCATTCGCCGCAACGAGCCGACCACGCACCTGTCGCAATCACAAGATTACGGCAAGCTATTGTTTCGCCCTGATTGGTGGTGACACCGGTAACTTTCGTACCCTCGCGTTGCAAGCTGATGACTTCCCGATTACTGTAGAACTTTGCGCCCAATCGTGCCGCCGCACGAGCAAATGCTCGCACGACAGCCGGTGCTTTTGTCTGTGCTTCTTGTGGTGCGTAGATGGCAGCCGTAACATCCGGTGCTAAAAGTGGCTCATGCTGTCGCGCCTCATCGCCTGTGAGCCATTGCATATGTAGCCCTAACGGCTCCCATGCATGCATACGCTTCCGCAAATTGCCGCCATTTTTCGCATTGCGCGCGACCCGTAACGCACCCGTCTGCTCGTATTCGATATGTACGCCGCTGGTTCTTTCTAGCTCCGGCACCAATAAAGGAAACATATGCCAACTTGCCAGCATCAGGTCAGCATATGGACCTGGCCCGGAAAGCGACCCTAAAGGTGCCAGCAAACCTGCTGCTGCGCTCGATGCTTCAGCGCCGACCTCACCGCGCTCAATAACGGCGACGGTCGCACTCAACTTGCGCAGGTAGTAGGCGATGGCGCAGCCAATGACACCTCCGCCAACAATCACCACATCTGTTGTCGTTTCCATACTGCCATCCTTTGACCCGCAATGTAGGGTCCGCTTCAGCGCACCCACCTCGACGAGCGCGGCAATGTCGAGTCATTATGTAACGGGTGACTGCACATTGCTTCGCTCGTGCAGTTGGGCGCGATCAATCGAGCCCCTACAGTTCAGTCAGGTAGCCGACGAGCGCGGCGCGAGGTATCTCTACCTGCTTTTGCTCGATTTCCATGCCTCCCGCTTGCAGATTTTTGATAGAAACAGTATCGTTAGCAAGCTCGTTTTCGCCAATAATCACAGCGTATGCCGCGCCGGAGGCGTTTGCCTGTTTCATCTGCGCTTTGCCGCTGCGGTCGCCATAGCTCATCTCGGTTTTGATACCGGCATGTCGCAGTTGCGCGATAATAGCAATCGCGGCGTCTTTGAGTTCATTTGTTTTGCCCAGATAAGCCACGAAGGCTCGCGGTTTCTCTTCCTCCGGCAGGACAATCTCTTGTTTTTTGAGTTCCGCGATAATTCGCTCAACCCCCGCGCCGAAGCCGATACCGGGTGTAGGCGTGCCACCAAGCAACTCCGCCAGTCCATCGTAGCGCCCACCACCATTCAATGCCAGTTTGTCAATATCTGATGTGAACTCGAAAACTGTGCGCGTATAATAATCCAGCCCGCGCACAATCAACGGGTCAAGCTCAAACGGCACGTTGTACAGCATGAGATAGTGCTGCACCGCCGCGAAATGCTCGCGACATGGGCCGCACAGGTAGTCCGATATTTTGGGCGCACCCGCGATTTTCGCCTGGTCTTGCGGCTTTTTACAGTCCAGCAGACGCAGAGGATTCTTGACGAAGCGCATCTGGCAATCTTCGCAGCAATCTTCGAGCAAAGGACGATAATATTCTTTTAACCGCTCTATGTATTGTGGGCGGCAATTACTGTCGCCAATGCTGTTGAGGTAGACGTGCAGGTGCTTCAGTCCCAGCGTCGTATAAAACTGGTAGAGCAGGGCAATCATCTCAGCATCAACGGCGGGATCGCTCTCACCGAGCGCTTCGCAACCAAACTGGTGGTGTTCGCGGAATCGTCCCGCCTGTGGCTTCTCACGGCGGAAGAACGCTCCAAAGTAAAAGACCTTGACGGGCTGTGGCAATTTGAAGAGGCCATGCTCCAGGTAGGCGCGTACTACGCCTGCTGTTCCCTCCGGGCGCAACGTGATATTGTCGCGATGCCCTTCCTTGTCGGCGCGGTCATCGAAACTATACATCTCTTTCTCAACAATATCGGTCCCCTCGCCTACTGTGCGCAGGAAAACATGCGTGTTTTCCAGGATGGGCGTTTCAATGCGGTGATAGCCGAATAGTTGCGCGACTTCAATAGCAGTCTTCTCGACATAAAACCAGTATGGCTGGTCTTCAGGCAGGATATCACGAAAACCCTGCAAGGCTCTCAAACGTTCGGGCATGGCGGTTTCCTCTCTTCCACATGCTTTTTCCACGCTATTATACCAGATTTTGTTGCTTTTAGGCACCTACGACATTGAATAGACACCGAGGGTAAACATCGTCATACCCAGCGCGAGCAGCATCGCGAAGATTGCGAAGATGCTGTAACTGCGTACCAGTTGCCGGTCGCTGTCCCTGCTGCACCACCACGCGAGCAGCATATAGACAGGAAAGACGCCCAGGTAGAAACGGGTTATGCTATTTGTTTCACCGACCGTGAGCGGCATCAGGATGAATATCAGCGAGAAAATACCATAGATTGCTGGCAGTTTGCGGAAGATCGGTATGAGCAGCAGGAGAAACACAATGACTGCCGTTATGTTCAGCCCGTAGAAATTCCAATCGTAGGGACTGGTAGGGCGTGGATGATGCAACATATGCAGGATGAGCAGGAAAGGATCGCTAAATGTTCTACCCCAACCACTTTGCTCTACCTGTTCAAATGGCAGGAACGTATTGACCTGCCATTTCCCGTACAAACAGAAAATGCCCAGACCAATCGGTATCAACAGTAGCGCGACAAACCCTCTCCACGTGCGCCAGTTCTCCAGCGAACGCAATAAACCGACAAAGCGCGAACGACACCACTCCTCTATAGACGCGACGATTCCTTGCACCGGGCGCATTGGCTCCCATTGCTCTGCCAGCGCCTGCCAGTATTCCCATGCCACGACTACTATCAAGAACACACCCTGTGGATGGGTGAGGGCTGCAAGGCCACCGCACAGTCCCGACAACCACCAGCGATGCAGCCGCGCATAGTAGATACAGGCCAATGTGAGCGCGAGCGCAAGCGATTCGGGGTAGATAGCAGTCAGATAGAAACTGGTGGGAAATAGCGCGAGAAAACAAACAGCCAGCACCCCTGCCGTAGGATTCAGTTCAAACACCGTTATTTTATAGAGATAGACACCGGCGACAACAGTTGCCAGCAAGGAAATTGCCAGACCTGAGATTTGCAGCGCCGTGGTACTTTCGCCAAATGGCAAGACCAGAATGTGCATCAGGATGGGATAAAGCGGAAAAAATGCCCAGTTGCTCATATGTTTGAGCGAGGCCGCATCCCAGTAGCCCCCCTGCGCGATGCTGAGGTAGAAGCCGCTATCGAAATGGTACCACATCAGCCAGAACAGATTCGGCAGTTGCGTAATGTGTGGGTCAGGATAGATCGGCTGTTTTTTATTGATCAACGGCAAAATATAATATACCGTGACAGTTCCCACCAATTCCAGCAGCAACCGTGTCAGAAGCAAAGGCAGCAACACAAAAGACCAGAACTGTGACAACGAAATGCGCGTAGGACGAGGTGATGCGGACGTAACATCTTCCTGCGTTTCCTGTTGCTCAACAGGTAGCTGTTTATTTGTCGTTTTTGTAGATGTAGACATGATGTTTCCTCGCCTCGTTGCCAGGGACAATGCCATCCAAATCCACCCTGAAGCAGGTATTGTTCCCTTACATGATAGCTCCCGACGTATAATTAGACGCCTGTTGCTGTTCGAGGTAACGGATTTTCGCTGAAATGCCTACGTTCGTTACAAGCACATGCACGCATGCGTCTATTCTCTAAAGGCTATTATATATCGCAGCACCAGTACAGGGTTTTTGGATAGAAAGAGATGAGCAGTACAGCAGTCATTACAAATGATACCGCACAGAATTCCGGGCAACACTATGCGCGGCGCTGGTACCATGCCTTCTATTCGCCGCTCTGGCTCTGTCTGCTTGCCGCGTTGCTCTTGCGTATCTGGCTGACTGTACGCACACAGGGTGTGATTGACGGTGATGAGGCGCTGGTGGGAATCCAGGCGGAGCGTATCCTGCATGGCGTCTTTCCCATTTATTTCTATGGTATTCCCTACTTTGGCAGCTTAGAGGCGTATCTTGTCGCGCCCTTGTCCGCCATCTTTGGCCCATCAGCATGGGTACTGAGGATGGAGCCGCTCATACTCTCACTCCTGCTTGTCTGGCTAGTCTGGCGCTTCGCCGGGGCGCTGGCCGAACAGGCCCAACTCCCCGCCTCCTCACGTCGCGCTTTTATGACTATCGCGGCGTTGCTGGCCGCGCTACCTCCGCTCTATGACGGCGTGATTGAGATGCGCACCTGGGGCGGCTGGATCGAAACCTTTGTGCTGATGCTGCTCCTGTTGCTTTCGACCTTGCGCTTAACGCAACGCTGGCAACAAGGTGCTTCAATGCGCGAACTGGTCATGCGTTGGGCCACTATCGGCTTTATCGTTGGTCTGGGCATGTGGGTCTACCCGCTCATTACCTCTACCATAATCGTGGCAACGCTCTGGATTCTTGGCGCACGTACCGTTGCCGGGGTGCGACGAATGCGCGGTCATGTCCCGGAGCAGCCGTGTGTTTCAACGGTGAAGGGCTTGTTGCTGGTAGTCACTGCTATTCCTACGGCGGTAATCGGTTTCGTGCCAGCCATTCTCTGGGGTGCGACGAACCAGTGGCAGAACATCAGCTTTATCGTCCATCTTGGCAGCAACGGCGGCACAACCGCGCAGCGTTTCCAGACCATACGGCAGGTCTGGCATCTCTATTATACGTGTGTCGCGCCGCGTATCATCGGCGGGGGCTTGCCATCTGAGAGCGCGTTGCTGGT